>JAKPSR010000022.1 GCA_029571425.1 Spirochaetota bacterium
TCAAGGAAAAACCGGCATTTACTGGGAAATATTTCACAGATAAGCGCGGCAATGATTTCCTCTTCTTACTTCAATTGACAGCGCGGTTTTTATCACCCATAGTAAAGGTATGGGCGCCGACAACGAGAATATCTTCCAAAAATTAATGGGCATTATCTTCTCCACGACGGATCCAGAGGTTGAGAAGAAGCGCCAGCTCAGGGCGATCGCCAAAACCCTTTCGAAAAGCAGGTATAAATGGTACCGCCCCGGTTCGGAGGAAGCATTGCCGGGGATGGGGAAGTTTTTCTACGAGCTGTACAAGGTCGTTGGCACCGCCCAGGTAATCCTGCAAAACGCCAACTCGTCGATGGTTCTCAAAAACGTCCTGATCGAGCTGTCCCTTAGCTCGCGCCAGGTTGAGCTGAAAGAACGGCTTTCCGAGGACGCCATCAAGGAACGGGCGAAGTCCGCCTCCCCGAAGGAACTCGCGACTCAGGTCAAGGACGAAGTTGCCGCCTTTACCTCCGAGTTCGACACCGAGCGCATACGGAAGATCGACGAGCTTTACTCACAGCTCGAGCTGATGGTTAACTTCGTCAACTTCGATTATTACTTCCTGCTGAAGAAATTCGACTCGGGCATCCCGGAGCGGACCTTCTCCTACGTCCCGAAATTCGAGACGATTCGGGGGGAATACGTCCTCGAGGACCTGAAAGACTTCGGGGTCGTCGCCTACGCGCTCCCGCTCGACGCGGACTGGCCGAAGATTTTCGCCGTCGTGAAGGCGTACCGCGAGGTCGAGCCCGTGGTGATCGGCCAGTGGAACAAGCTCCTTAACGCGATCGCCGAGATCCGCCGCTCGGGCATCCTGGAGGACGTGGTGCGCCACCTCTCGAAGGACCCGTCCTACGAGGTGCGCTTCCAGCCGGTATCCGACCGCATCGTCGACACGTACCTGATGAAGCTGAAGACGCAAACCGAGATGGTCGTTCAGCAGATCCAGCAGGAGAACCGGACCTCGAAGGCCGGCGAGCTACTGCGGCAGATATTCGGTACCGAGTCGATCGTGCGCCTTAAGAACTACGCGGAGCGCGCGAACGCCCCGTTCGAGAAGAAGATGCTCGGCGGCTACCTCTACGTCGAGGAGCTAAACTACCTCAAGGCGTTCCTGATCGACTACTTCAAGCGCGACATTCGCGCCCTGACGGACCTGTTCCTGGTTCGCGGGAAGTGGACGGTCTCGTCCCTTTCGTCCGGTTTTTCCGGGGCCTTCCACGAGCTCCTCGAGATATCTGACCGGATCACGGCGTTCGACGAGTCCCTCGCCGACGACACGGACCTCGGCGCGAAGCTCCACGCGATGCTCTCGCGCGCCGAGCGCGACAAGGAAGTCGTGAAGCAGATTCGGACCCAGTTGAAGGACGTCAACGAGACCGCGCTTCGATTCCTGTCGACCGGCACGCAAAACCTCGTCGTCATCGCGCGTAGCCTCAAGTCGATCCTGGAGGATTACGAGAAGACCCCGCACACCCTGATCACCAACTGGAAGGAGCTCGAGCTGAACGCCGACCGGCCGATCAAGGAATGGGTCGTCGACGTGTACAAGCGGATATACTCATTCGTCATGCTGATGCAGCTCTACCTTAAGCAGGAGTAGCGTGCAAAAAGAAAGGCCGCGCCAGATGGCGCGGCCTTTGCGTTTTCGGAGCGACGTCGCCCAAGCGGGGCGCATGCGCAAGCGGGGCGCATGCCCCGCCAGGATCAGAACACCGGTACGACGTCCCCGTTCGGGTAGGTCTTCAGGATGTAGTCGCGCACCTCGTCCGAGGCGATCGCCTTGACGAGGGCCTTGATCCGCGGGTCGTTCTCGTTCCCCGCCTTGACGGTGACGATGTTCACGTAGGGGGAATCGGCGCCCTCGATCAGGAGGCCGTCGCGCTTCGCCGTAAGCCCGGCGGGCAAGGCGTAGTTGCCGTTGATAACCGCGCCGTCGACGTCCGCGAGGACGCGGGGCAGGGACGCCGCCTCGATCTCCTTAAACGAAAGCTTGCGCGCGTTCTCGATGACGCTCTGCGGGGTCGCCTCGAGCCCGCTCGCGGGATCGAGCTTGATGAGCCCGGCCGACTGCAGGAGGAGGAGGGCGCGGCCCTCGTTCGTCGGGTCGTTCGGGATCGCGATCGCGGCGCCCGAGGGGATGTCGCCGAGCGACTTGTACTTCTTCGAGTACAGGGCCAGCGGCTCCACGTGCACGCCCGCGACGCTCCTGAGGTGATAGCCGCGCTCCTTGTTAAAGCTCTCCATGTAGGGAACGTGCTGGAAGAAGTTCGCGTCGATCTGGCCGCCCTCGACTGCCTCGTTCGGGGTCACGTAGTCGGTGAACTCGACGACCTTAAGGGTGATCCCCTCTTTCGCGAGGTCGTCGACCAGCAGGCCGAGTATCGCGGCGTGGGGCTCCGGCGTCGCGCCGACGGTGAGAACCGCGGCGTCCTTCTTCTTGCAGGCCCCGAGGAGGGCCGCGGCCGCGGCGAGGGCCGCGGCAACCGTAATCAGTCTCTTGTCCATGTTTTGCTCCTTTTATACGTAGGACTTAATTTCACCATAATGATTTTGGCCGAAGACGCGCTCTGGCCAGCACGTAACGTCGCGGGATCGCGTTACCGCCGCGCGAGAAGCCGCGCGCTTAGCCGGTTCCCGGCGAGTTGGATGAGCTCGACGAGGGCCAGGATGATCAGCACGGCGGCGGCCATGATGTCGCTGCGGAATCGCTGGTAACCATAGCGTATCGCGAGGTCGCCGAGCCCACCGCCGCCGATGGCCCCGGCCATCGCCGAGTAGCCGATCAGGTTGATGACCGTCAGGGTGGTTCCGGAGACGAGTGCGGGCAGGGCCTCTGGGATCAATACCTTGAGGACGATTTGCCGGTTCAGCGATCCCATCGCGCGCGCGGCCTGCACGACCCCAGGGTCCACCTCCTTCAGGGCGGACTCGATGATCCGCGCGACGAAGGGCGCGGCGGCAATCGAGAGCGGCACGATCGTCGCCGCGGTTCCAATGCTCGTTCCGACGACGACGCGGGAGAGCGGGAAGAGGAGTATCATCAGGATGATGAACGGGAACGACCTGAGGACGTTGACGACCCTGCTGAGCGCCTGGCTCAGCACCGGGCGGGGCGATATCCCCGTAGGGGCGGTCACGCAGAGAAGGACGCCGAGCGGGAAGCCAAGCGCGAGCGAGAGGAGTGTCGAGAGCGAGACCATCGCGAGGGTCTCTGCCGTCGCGGTGCCGACCAGGTCGATGAATGCGCCGATGTTCGTCATGCTTCGTTCTCCTCCACGATGACCCCCGCGCTTCGCAGGGACTCGAGGGCGCGGCGTACCTCGCCCGCCTCGCCGGTGATGTCGGCGACGAGCGTGCCGACGGGAAGGTCGCCGACCGTTTGCACCCCGCCCGCGCGGATGTTGACGTCGACGCCGTACTCGCGCGCGAGGCGCGAGAGAACCGGCTCGCCCGTGAGCGAGCCTCGGAAGCGGAGCGTGTACGCGCCGCCCTCGTGCGACCAGCGGACAAGTCCCGAAGCTTCTGGCTCGGCAGACCCCGCGGTCAGCGTCCGGTCGCGCTCCATCGGGTTGAGGTGCGAGAGGAACTCGCGCGTCACCGCGGTCTTAGGGCGCGAGAATACGTCGGCGACGGGCCCGGTCTCGACGACCCGGCCTTCGTCGAGGACGGCGACCCGGTCGCAGGCGTCGCGCACGACCTCCATTTGGTGCGTGATCATGACGACGGTAAGCCCCATCCCGCGCTGAAGGCGGCGCAGAAGGTCGAGTATCGAGCGGGTCGTCTGCGGGTCGAGGGCGCTCGTCGCCTCGTCGCAGAAGAGGATCGACGGCTCGACGGCGAGCGCGCGCGCGATGGCGATTCGCTGCTTCTGCCCGCCGGAAAGTGCGCTGATCGGGGAATCGCCTCGGCCGGAAAGGCCGACGAGCTCGAGGAGCTCGTCCACGCGCGCGCGCGCCTCGCGGCGGCGGACCCCGGCGATTTCGAGGGGATAGGCGACGTTGCCGCCCGCGGTGCGCGATCCGAAGAGGTTGAAGGACTGGAAGATCATGCCGACGCGACGGCGCTCGGCCACGAGTTCGCTCGGGCTAAGGTCGTCGACGCGTCGGTCGGCGTACCACACCTCGCCCGAGTCGGGCCGCTCGAGAAGGCTGATAAGTCGCACGAGGGTTGACTTGCCCGCGCCGCTCTTCCCGATGATCCCGAAAACCTCGTTTGGGGGTATCTCGAGATCGACCGAGTCGACGGCCGCGAGGGCGCCGTAGCGTCGCGTAAGCCCCTTCAGTCGTATCATGTCGCCTCCTTGCCGCGCGACGCGCCGTGCGAAAAAAAAGCCTCCCGGCGGGAGGCTCATGAAACGCGTCATCACCTCTCTCATCTGCTGGAATTGGCACCGTCCGAATCGGTTGCCGGGCTTCGCAGGGCCAGTCCCTCAGCCGCTCTTGATAAGAGATGGAATAATCAAAGCAAAAACCGGACTGAGTGTCAAGTATCGGGCCTGATATTGAAGCGATCGCGGCGCGCGGGGTATAGTGAACGCGTGAGCATCAGTTCCTTTCATACGCACACCAGGCTGTGCAAGCACGCGTCGGGCGACCCGGTCGATTACGTACGCGTAGCCGCCGCCGAAGGTTGCCGCGCGCTTGGCTTTTCCGATCATTGCCCCTATCCCGACGGAACTTGGCAAGGGAGCCGCATGGCGCCCGGCGACGTCGGTCTTTACGCCCGCCTCGTCGAGGAGGCGCGGGCCGTCGCGGACTTTCCCGTGTACGGCGGGTTCGAGTGCGAGTGGTGGCCGGCGTACCGCTCGTGGTACGCCGATTACCTGCGGGGGGAGCTCGGCGCCGAATACCTGGTGTACGGCTCGCATTGGGTCGACACCGCCGACGGCTTTCAATACATCGCCGAGGTCAGCGATCGGCGCCTTCTCGCGCGCTACGTCGACCTTACGGTCGAGGGCGTCTCGAGCGGGCTTTACGACTTCTTTGCCCACCCGGACCTTTTCCTCGCCGGGTTTACCGCGCTCGACGCCGAGGTGCGCGCCGCGTGCGTCGCGATCGTCGACGCGGCGGTGTCCGCGGGCCTTCCGCTCGAGGTGAACGGGCTTGGGCTTCAGCGTCCGTGGATCGCCGGCGACTCAGGGCCGCGCGCCCCCTACCCGGTACGGGAGTTCTGGGAAATCGCCGCAGAGCGCGGCGCCAAAATCATCTACAACTCGGACGCGCACCGAAGCGAGGACGTCCTTCGCTCCGCGACCCGCGCCCTCGAGTTCGCCCGGTCCTTCGGCCTTGCCGTCGAGGATCCGGCGGACGTTCTCGGCTTCCTCTCGGAAGCGCCTAGCACTTCCCCGGGGGGATGTCCTTCCCCTCGAGCTCGATCATCCTAATCTCGCGGTCGAGGAAATAGGAGAGGACGGTCCTGAGAATGACGATCCCGCCGAGAACCATCAGCTCCTGAAGCCCGGGTTCCGCGATCGTCTTGAGGATGTCCGACGCGATCAATAGCTCGAGCCCAAGCAAGAGATAGGTTCCCAGGTCCGCGCGGAGCACGCGCACTTGGTGGATCGTGTACGCGCACTTGACGCGCCGCGCCTCGTTCCGGAGGAACGAGAAGATGGCGATCACGGTCCCGTAGATGACGACGCTCACGCTGATCACGCTGATCACGCCGGACACGAGCGCGAGGATTTCCATTATTCTGTCGAATCCGTGCATGCTCTCCTCCTTCGGCGCCGGGCGCCTATGCCGATTCCGGCACGAGGCCGGGCACGTGGAATTCCTCGGGTATGCGCGTCGGCTTGCCGTTTCGGTCGACGCAGCCCCATGAGACATCCGCCTCCGCGCAGAGCTCTCCCCGCTGGTTGGATATCCTCTGGCGGAAGGTTCCCGAGAGCTTTCCGAGCTTGATGGGCTCAACCTCGATCGAGAGCTCGTCGAAGAGCCGCGCCGATAGCCGGTAATGGATGTCGATATGGGTGATGTAGAGGTAGTACCCGGCCTCGTAGAGGTCGTTGTACCGGAACCCGATGGCCCGGAGGAATTCCATCCGCGCGAACTCGAGGTACTCGAGGTAGATGGCGTTGTTCACGTGGTTGTAGGAGTCGAGCTCGTAGCTTCGAACCGTAAGCTTTGCCGTGTGCTTCATGCGTAAAAGGATACACGCGCGGGATCGTTTTGACAATCCGGCGGACTGCCCGTATACTCGGGATATGATCGACGTGGCCGCGGCCGTAATCGAGAATAGGGAAGGGCGCATCCTCATCGCGCGCCGGAAACCGGACACGTTCCTCGGCGGGTACTGGGAATTCCCCGGCGGGAAGATCGAGCCGGGCGAGTCGGCGGCCGCGTGCGCCGCGCGGGAGCTTCGCGAGGAGATGGACGTGCATATCGAGGCGGGGGATATCCTCGCCGAGACCGTGCACGACTACGGCGAGAAGGTGGTCCGCCTGATCGCGGTGCGCGCCATCCTCCTCGGCGGGCGCATACGCCTCCACGACCACGACGAGATCCGCTGGGTCACCCCGGCCGAGATGGACGATTACCTATTCGCCCCGGCGGACGAGGCGATCGTCGAGAGACTTAAGGAAATCAAGGAAGGCGACTAACCCATGAAACCCATTCAATCCCTCCCCGCGTCCGCGGCCCGGGGCGTCCGCTGGGCGCTCACCGACGTGGACGATACCCTGACGTCGGGAGGCATTCTCGCGCCCGAGGCCTACGCGGCCCTCGCGCGGCTCGCGGCGGCCGGGATCCCGATCGTCGTCGTCACCGGCCGGTCGGCCGGCTGGGCCGAGGCGCACCTCGGCGAGTGGCCCATCGAGGCGGCGATCGCCGAGAACGGCGCCGTCGCCTACCGCCGTCCCCGTCGCGGCGTCGCGCGCGAGACCCTCGTCGACCCGACGGTTCGCGCGAACACGGACCCGGCGCTCAGGCGCGCCCTCGCGCGCGCCCTTGCCGCCGTTCCGCGCGCCCGCGAGGCGGAGGATAACCGTCTCAGGCTCTATGACATCGCCGTCGACCACGCCGAGCGCGTCGACCCGCCGCTATCGGCGGAGGAGCTTGCGCGCGTCATCGCTTGCTTCTCTGAGGAGGGGTGCCGTGCCCAGGCGAGTTCCATCCACGTCAACGCGTGGTCGGGCGATTTCGACAAGCGGCGCGCGGCCGTTCGGGTCCTAACGGAATGGTGGGGGTACGACGACGCGCGCGATCGCGAGGCCGTGCTGTACGTGGGTGATGCCCTGAACGACGAGGGGATGTTCGGCCACTTCCCGAACGCGGCGGCCGTCGCGAACGTGGACCGTTGGCTCGACAGGCTCTCGCATCGGCCCGCGTGGGTCTCGTCCGCGCGGAACGGGCTTGGGTTCGCCGAGATCGTGGACGTCTTTCTCGCGAAGAGGGAAAGCGCTACCTAAGGACGGAGTCGACGAGGCTCTTGAAGTCGCGGTCCACGTCGGGGGCTTTCGCGCCGTCGTGGGACACGAGGTAGAGCCCGTCCTCGGCGACGATCGCCGCGTCTGCGCGATCCGCGTCGTCCGCGGCCTCGTCGACGAGTTCCTCGGGCTCTTCGTCGCCGACGACGGCGAGTTCCTCGACGGCCGGGCAGTCGGCGAAGCGCTGGTTGAACGAGACGACGCATAGGGCCGCGTCGGGGGGAATTTCCTCCGCCTCGGAGGCATCCGCCTCCAAAGAACGGTCAAGATCGCTAAAGTCGAGCCCGGCGATCTTGATGTCGGCGGATATGGCAGCCGTCTCTGCCTCG
>JAKPSR010000025.1 GCA_029571425.1 Spirochaetota bacterium
TAGAAGCCGTTCTCGATGGCGGGGCCGATCGCGACCTTGGCGCCGGGGAAAAGGCGGGTGACGGCCTCGGCCATGACATGCGCGGCACTATGCCTGATGAGGGCGAGTTTTTCGGAAGGGGATGATTGAACGGGGGCCATGGGGCTCCTCCTCGTCGACGCGGGAATCGGTGGGACGCAAAGATCCCATCGTGCGCGGGGACGAAAGGCAATACTGCCTTCCGCGGTTCCACCCCGCTTCGATTCCCCATGACAGGGAGCGCGCTCGTCTCCGGTAACGCCCGGCACGCGGCGCGGAATAATGGGCCCAGGGGCCGTTCACCCGCGCAACTCGGGAGTGGTTTTCGGCTACGGCCTCGACGGCGACCTCTCAGCTGCCCACGTGGTGGGCAAGTCGCCTCTCTCTTGACCGGTTTCGTAACCTACTCGTCTCCGTCGTCGTTATTAGGAATAGGATATCCCCATGGACCGATGGTGTCAAGCCGATCAACCACCGCGGGAGGGTCCCGGAACGGCCGACTGCTTGCCGTTTTCCGTAAATTGACCGATACTGGATTATATGGAACAGACCAAGAGCTTTAACGACACCTTATTCCAGCTTATCTTGGAACGGCAGCAGCTCTTCGACACCTACCTCCTTCCCAAACTCCAGGAAGAATACCGCATCAGCCAAAGCGCGGTGAAAACCGCGCTGACGGTCCTGATCAAGAAGGGGGTCCTGCACGACGACCCCTATAAATACGACAGTAAGATACAGGACATCGAAATCCCGTCAGACGAATCGTTCGCGGAAGGGGAAAAGGCGACGACGGTGGGCAGGCGCCTCTCGCAATACGAGGCGATGCTCGACTTCCTGCATAACTACTACCAATTCACCTGCGACTTCCTCACCACCGACCGGATCAACCGCCTCGTCGGACTGGGACGCGCGTTCGCGTGGGAATCCTTCTCGACGACCTCGACGCGACCGAACACCAAGGGTCTCGCCGACCTCATCCAAACGCTCAGGTCGGGAGGAGACCAACTCTCGATCAGCATACTGAACGACTCGCTGACCCAACTGAGCAAGTCGTCGATCGCGATCACCAAGACGCTGAAGGGCCTCGCCGAGTTTCACCGCGAGAGGTACAAGGTCGCTTTCAGGAAACTCGTCCTGGCCTCCGTGCCGGCGAGCCCGGAGCGATACGCGTCGGCCCCGCACGAGGTGATGAAGGACGTGAAGCGCGCCTTCGCCGACGGGATGAAGGGACAGCCCTTCTACACCGAGCTCGTCGAGGAGGTCCTGCGCGAGGAGTTCTCGCCTGACCACGCCGTCCTTCAGCAGGAGCTTCTCGCGCGGCTCTCGGCGTCGCTCGGGTCGGCCGGGCGCGGGGCCGCGAACATCGAGACCCTCAAACCCGTCCTCCTCGACGGGATACGCACCCTAGGCGCCGCGGCGCCCCAGCTCGAGCAGGTCCTCGCCAAAATACAGGAAAACCACCACCTCGAGATGAGCGTCGACAAAGGATTCTTCGATCGACTCGCCGCCCTGATCCGCAAGGCGTTCAGCATCCCGGAACGGGAGAGCGAGATCGTCATCAACACGCTCGACCCCGCGACGCAGACGACGAAGCACGAGTCCATCGTCTACGCGCCCTTCGTCGAGGACATCCGCAAGCGATCGAGGGTTCTCACCGGCTTCGCGGTCCGCGGCTCGCCGACGTACCAGCGCGTCGAGGCGATGGAGGAACAGCAGATACTCGACCTCCTGACGCGGCACGTCGCCGAGCTTTCCAACCTAATCAAGCAACTCGCCGGCGTGGACGAGTACTACAAGCAAACCCTTCCCCCCGGCGCGCGCGAGCAAGTCCGCGGGATCAAGGTAGAGCTCTCGGCGATCAAGAACAACCTCGTGAAGGCAAACCAATGCCGGGCCGAATACTCCTCGCAGGTCGAGGAAATACAACAACTCAAGAAACTGGGGATCACCAATGCATAAACGACCGCGCGCCCTCCTCTCCTCCCGCATCGCCATCTTCGCCATCCTTTTCTTCGCCGGCCTCGCCTCCGCAAGCGCCGCCGAGGCCGATGGTCCCGACGGCGCGGGATACCCGCAGCAGGAATTCGTCTTCAACGTTTCCTCGTCCTTCCCCGACCTCAGGCCCCACCGCGCCTATAACGCGGACGAGGCGCAGATCCTCACGGCCCTCTCCGAGGGGCTCTTCGTCTACGATCCCTACAACCTCGATCCCGTCCCGGCCCTCGCCGAGTCGTGGAGCGTCTCGAAGGACGGCTGCGAGTGGACCTTCCGCATTAGGGGCGACGCCTTCTTCGAGAACGGCGACAAGATCACCGCCGCGGTAATCCGCGATTCCTGGCTTAGCCTTCTCGACCCCGCCCTCTCCGCCCCCTACGCGTCCCTGCTCGACCCGATCGTCGGGGTTGCCGCCTATCGCGCGGGCGACGGCGTGCGAAAGGACGTCGGCATCCAGGCCGTGGACGCGACCACGCTAAAGGTCACCCTCACCGCGCCGACCGAGCACCTTCCGAAGATACTCTGCCACCACGCATTCGCCGCCGTCCACCCGTCGCAACTCGCGGACGCCAAGAAGGCGCGCGCGCCGAGCGGGTACCGCCCGATATCGAGCGGCCCGTTCGTCGTCAAGGAATCGTCTCCGGACGAGATCGTCTTCGCGCCGAACGCGCGCTACTGGGACCGGGCGAACGTCCTACTGCCCTCGCTCCGCTGCAGGATCGGCAAGGACGCGCGCGAGCTGACCGAGCTCTTCAACTGGGGCAAGATCCATTGGCTCGCCGGGGCCGTCCTCGTCGACCGGGTCTCCGATCCCTCCTGCATCAGGGTCACGCCGCTGTTCTCGACCGAGTACTTCTTCTTCCGCACTACCTGGGGGCCGTGGGCGCGGCGCGAGGTTCGCCAGGCGCTCC
>JAKPSR010000026.1 GCA_029571425.1 Spirochaetota bacterium
GAACTGATCGCGGAGGAATTGACTAAGTGCTAGTGTGGAATGTGGATGTACAGTGAAAAACGTTCGCCCCTCGTGATTTCCTCTGCCTCAATCTTGTGCACTTATCGTATCCTCACAACCCCAGAAAGAACTTCGTGATCATCTCGGTCGCGGTTGCGGGCCAGCTGTGGCCGCCCTGGAATCGCGTTACCATGACGCACTCGGCGTCCGCTCCGCGCCAGACGCGGCCGTCGAAGCCCGGGCCTGAGGGATAGTCGGTCCAGGCTTCCGGACAGGCGTTTACCTTTCTCCAGAACTCAAGCGTTTGCTGGATTGAGTAGATGTTTCCGATGATTTTCCCGTCGTAGGGGATGACCTCGTCGTCCAGGGAATGGATGATGAGGATTCTCACGGGGCGCGTTTCGTAGCTCTGGTGTTGGGGGCCGAGCGGGACTGTTAGCTGGACGGTGTCGGCGCACATGGGGCTGGAAACAGGGGCGATCGCGCGTATTCTGTCTCCGAGGATGACCGCGCTTTCATAGCACTGGATCGCGCCGAGTGAATGGCCGGTCAGAAACACGGCGCGCTCGTCGATATGGTATTTCCGCTTAATTCCGTCGATAATATAACCGAAAAAGGCGTTATCGTTGGGCGAACTCCATCCGCCTGAGAGACCGTCGGGATAAACGACGATGAAGCCGTGTCGTTCCGCGAAGAGGTCAAAGCCGCGCGAGCGGAAGGCCTCGCCGTTTGAGCCCATGCCGTGCAAGGCGATGACGACAGCCGCTCCCGACTTTGGAAGCGATTTCGGCACATAGAGCGCGCCGCCCCGCGTCCGCAATGAAAGGTTGACCGTGAAGCGCCGTTCGTCGGGCGCGATAGTCATCTTTCCATGTTTTTTTGCCGCGTTGGTTCCGCACGATGCGAGCGCGAGCGCGACAAGAAGGATCGCGACTCTTCGTACTGTCATGGTATGCCTCCGTGGTATGTTCATGCGTGCTCCTGTCCTTCGTCCCGTTCGATCAGGTACTCGGGCTTGAGCGCGCGGAGGGCTTCGTCGTCGCCGATACCGCCGGTGATGCCGCACGACGCGATGCCCGCGTTCCGGGCGGTGTGAATATCCACGGTCGAGTCTCCGATCAGGATCGTGCGCTCGGCAGGGATGCCGGTTTGTTCCATGATGAGTTTGATTCCGGCGGGATCTGGTTTGAGGGCTCCGGCGGATTCGGGGCCGATGACGCGCGTAAAAAAAACAGCGGCGTCGAGGCCGTTCAGTATGCGGATTGCGAGGTCCTCGGGTTTGTTGGTCAGTACGGCGAGGCGGGCGCCCTGACGTTTCAGCGCTTCCAGCCACTCCCGCATTCCCGGATAGAGGATGGTTTTATCGGTACAGCGTTTGGCATACTCCTCGCGGTATTCGGGCAATGCCGCTTCCACCGTGGCGACAATTTCCTCTGGGTTTTGCCGCGAGGCCGCGCTGAAGGTTCTGCGCACGAGGTTCCTCGCGCCGTTGCCGATTGCCCGGCGCACGGTTTCGCGGTCGACCGTGGCGTAGCCATAACGAACGAGGGTGACGTTCATTGCCGCGGTTAAGTCGTCGAGGGAATCAATGAGCGTGCCGTCAAGATCGAAGATGTAGAGGTCAAAGCGATTCGGGATGCGCGCGGCGTAGTCCATGGGCGCAATCCTACCTGTCTTTTCCCGGCGCGTCGAGTGGCAATGGGGGGCAGGGTTGTCGGTAGCGTCTCCTCCGCAGCTTCTTAATACGCCACCCTCACCTGGAACCCATAACTCCCATTCGAAATCAGGGGGACGAAGGCCGGGCGCTGTGCGGCGCGCGTCGCGTTCCTGCCGCCGTACCGCGACCTGAAGTCTTTGCCGACGGTCCAGCCGATGGCGTGGCCGATGAGAGCGCCGGCCACTACGTCCGATGCCCAGTGGCTATTGCCGTCTATCATCGCGAAGCCCATGAGGGCCGAGGCGGCGTAGGTCACAATCGCGATTTTATAGAAGGACTCGTCGTCTTTGTAAAAGGCGGTTAGCGCGGAGGCCGCGGCGAAGGCTGTCGCCGTGTGGCCTGAGGGCCAAAGCCCGCCGAGGTTCTGGAACGGGTAAAAGTCGGCGGCGTCGGAGCTTTTTCGTATGGGAAGGTAATCGGGTATGTCGGTCTCGCCCGTGTCTATGAATGCCCGGCCGACGATAAGTTTTTCCGCGGTGGTAACCATGAACGAGATGCCCACCGCTTGCACGACCGCGCCCGACGCGTATTTGTATTCCGGGTTATCCGTTGCCCAATACACGATAGCGGCGGGGAGAATATGCCACCAGGTGCCGACAAACAAGGCTCCGGCACTGAAGGCGTTCCCCAAGTGATTCTTATCCGCGTCGACTACGGTTTGATCGATAGGCGTGACGACCATTGTCGCGGTTGCCCCGACGGCCGCGATATGCCAGAGTGAATTCCATCCTGCGTGGCTTTCAAGGGTATTGCCCCAGAATCCGACTACCGGCGACGGTGAGGCTTCGCGCGGCTCTTCGGCGGCAAGAACCTGAAATGGGATGAGGGTCAGGATGAACGGTATGAGTATGCGCGTATTCATACTGCCTTACTTCTTGAATAGTGAGCTGTTGCGTTTGACGAAATTGTTTGCCGGGGCATGGCCGCATTTCTTGCATGTACCGTAATATGGCGAGTTTATATATCCACAAGACTCACACGAATAGTCCTTTGTCATCTTTACGATCCACGAATCAAGGCCATTGTCCTTCCGATATTTTGCCGATTCAAATAGCTCCGCTCGGTGAGGCAGTTGCTTTTGAAAGTGACGAAGTTTTTCGCACGGATGCTTTTCGCAGTCTTCGCAATTGTCCACGTTGTTATCTTTTGAGCATTTCTTAAACTCGCAATCTCTGCAGTGATGGCTTAATACGGTGGATCTGCAACCGGCGCACTTAATTTCCTCTTTGGTCGTCTTCATCATGGCCGCGATCCTTTCGAGTTCCGATTCATTTTGCTCTTTTGTGGCGATAAATATTCCGCACGACTCACAGAAAAGGCCGCAGATTGCGCTTGTTTCATTCATATGGTTATTCCTTATATTGACCGTACAGTCTATTCAACGAATACTAAAAACAGCATTGACGCAACACGATTCATTATGAAATCGAATATCTCATAGTTATTATTCCCTTCAGAGATATTTACATAATACTCCATTGAGAATCCTTGTTTCTTATCACGATCGTATAAGAATATCACGAATGTTCCACTACTAATGGTTTCGATGATATCGAGCCCAGTTCCTAAACCTATAAAGACCCGCTCGGCTCCAGATCGACTAAGCTCGCCCGTTATCGAGAACTCCGAGAGCTTCCAATTCCGATATTTTCCAAGATAAAACGAATTCGCTTTCCCCGTGATCCGTGAATAAAACGCGTCTTCATCAAGATTATATCGTTTGATATCAATCTTTATAGAGTTAGTACCTCCTCCATAAAGGAGGCAAAATCCATCTTCATCGCGAACCTTGTCACTTTGAAAAGAGAACTGATTCCAAGGGTTGTCAAGAAGCATGAACCCAAAAGCGTCGTTAAATGTTACGGATTCGCTTGAAAAGAAATAATTAATCCCCTCGTCGCGCAGTCCGTTTTTGCATTCATATACCACTGCTGGATTCGAGCCCGCTTTCTCCACTTTCTTTGCGCTATATAGGTTTGAGAGGATAGGGTAAAACACGTCTTCGGAATAGGAACTTTCCATAGTTTTTAGGATTAGGTCCTGAATGTTCTTATTCTTTGTATATAGAAGGTAACTGTCAAAAAGCAACCCCAAAATACCGTCGTTGTTATGGTACAGCTGAAATAGTCGTGACATCTTACTAGCATCAATCGATTCAGAGCCTGACTCAAGTTGCGAAAGAAAGTTCGTAAAACCAATATAGTTTTGCGTTTCTTTAGCTGAGGGAGTTGAAACGCTAATGTTTCCGACTTCAAGCGAAGTAACCACTTCTTGAGCTGAAAGGAAAACTGTGCAGACCAAAAGAATACATACGAATGTTTTTCTCATAGTGACTCCTACTATTCTTGAAGATACAATGTCAAACTGCCGCCAATTATACCATGCATTCTGTAAGAACGGCATTACCGCGTAAACCCTGACACAAGGTGTCACGTCTCTTTGATATACTTATCCGCATAATGGAGGCTCCGTGATGACGGTATATCTGTATGTCTTCGATACGATGGCGGACTGGGAGATCGCGTTTTTAACGGCGGAGGTCGCCTCCGCCCGGTTCTTTCGGAAGGGACTCGATCCCGTGCGGATCGAGCGGATTGGCGCGTCGACCGCGCAGATTACGACCATGGGCGGCATGCGCCTTGTCCCGGACTCGGCGTTTCGCCCTGAGGCGATCGGCGACGACGACATCCTCGTCCTCCCGGGGGGCGAGCGGTGGTTGGACGCGGCGCAGCGAGAGGTGCTTCTGTACGCGAATGAACGGATCGCCCGCGGCGGAAAGGTCGCCGCGATTTGCGACGCGACGGTGGGGCTCGCGAGCGTCGGCGCCCTTGACGATGTCCCCCACGCGAGCAACGCGCGGGGATATCTTTCCATGATGTGCCCCGGTTATCGGGGAGAGGCTCGTTACGTCGATGCCCCCGCGGTGACGTCGGGGAACCTCATCACCGCCTCGGGCCTCGCGCCGCTCGAGTTTACGCGCGAGGTTCTCGCCGCGCTTGACGTCTTCCCCCCGGGAGCGCTTGACGCATGGTACAAGCTTTTCACCCTGAAGGAAGAACGCTATTTCTACGAGCTCATGAGCGCCGTGGCGAAGTGATCGCGCCGAGGCGTTTTGACTTCAAGAGCGACGCCGCGATCAAGGCGAACCAGATGAGTTGCAGGATGCCGAATAGGCCCGAAAGGTCATGGAGCGTCGGCAGTACCGAAAGAAATCCGGGTACGCATGCGGCGAAGCCCAGGATGGCGACGGGCCGGGAGAGGAAATTCCCGCGAAGCGCCGCGAGCGAGACGAAAAAGGTGAAGAGGCTCCCGAGAATTTCCCCGTTGCCGTTTCCGAGGCCGATCGTGACGGTCTCGATCGCGCGCCAGTAGGCTTCTGCCTCCGCGCGGTTTTTGGCGTAGAGCTCCATCGCGGGTTCGATCGCGGCGTTCGCCACCATGCCGCTCGCGACGAGGCTTCCCGCCCAGACGGCGCCGATAACGGCGGCGAGATCGACGGGCGCGCGACCGGCGGCGGCGTTTCCCACGCTTGCCTCGTTTCGGATCGCAAGCGCGAGGCCGATCAGCGCGGGACCGAAGAGGATGTACATCATGAGGTTCGTCGCGAAGACGAGAGAAGAATTCTCGACGACAACCGCAAGTCGACCGGCAAGGTCCGGTATCTCGGTATAGCGAAGCGCGATGAGGAAAATCGCCATCCCGACGGCATAGGAAAGGGCGAGGTAGATTGCCGACGCCGCGCCGATCGTACGCCAGGTGCTCCCATTGGTACGTTCCATATCACTCCTCCTCATAATCGATGACGAGCTTCCCTCTCGCGTGGCCCTTTTGGGCATAGTCCATCGCCAGGGGTATTTCGGCGAAACGGTACACGCGCTCGATCGACGGCGCGATCGTTTCCCGCGCGACGAGTTCCAAAAGGTACGCGAGATCCTTCGCGTTTGATCGGGCGGCGATGGCGCGGTGCTTTGTGCGTCCCAGGGACCACAGGGGGCCGAGGATGAGCGCGGCGAAGACCTGACGCAGGGAGCCGCCGACCACGGCGCACGTCCCGCCTTTTTTTAGGAGACGGGCGTACGTCCCGATCGACGCGTTGCCGTGCACGGCGAGTATGCGGTCAAAGCGCCCGGCGACGCTCGCGTAATCCTCTTTCGTATAATCGATGACGCGGTTCGCGCCGAGGTCCGCGATGGCCTTCGCGTTCGCCCCGCTCGTGACCGCCGTGACGTTCGCCCCCATGTGCCTGGCGAGCTGGACGGCGAAGGTGCCGACGCCGCCCGAGGCGCCGACGACAAGGACGGTTTGCCCCGCGGAAATATCTCCCGCGGCTCGAAGGGCCTGCAGTGCCGTTACCCCCGCGAGCGGCACCGCGCTCGCCAAGAGAGGGTCGAGTCCCGCGGGCTTTCGGACGAAGGCCTCGGCGCTCGCGCACGCGAATTCCGCGAAGCCACCGAAGCCGTAGTTGGAAAGGTCCCCGACGGCCTCGTCGCCTTCCTGCCATCCTTCGACGCCAGGGCCGACCGCGTCCACGGCGCCGCATACGTCCGCGCCGAAGATTCGCGATCGCGGGATAATCCCCATCCTCATCGAGCGCCAGTCCGCCGCGTTAATCGAGGACGCGCGCACGCGTACGCGAAGCTCGCCGCGTTTCGGCTCAGGCATGGGAACGTCGCGCTCAACGAGTTGGAGCGGTTTCGCCTGCTTGTCGAAAAGTATCGCTTTCATTGATCCTCCTCGTCCCAGCTAAAGACGTCCTCGATACGCGCGCCGAACGCGCGCGCTATCCTGAACGCAAGCTCGAGTGACGGATTGTATTTGCCGCTTTCGATGGAGAGAATCGCCTGCCGGGTAACGCCCGCTTTGTCCGCGAGCTCCTGCTGGGTCATCTCGTTCGCGTCGAACCGATGCCGCCTAATCGTGTTGCGTATCCGTTCCTTTCCCACGCTCAGTACCCCCTGCGGTAATGCAGCAGGCTCGAGACGTCGCCAAGGGCGCCGGAGACGATCATGCCGGCCGCGAGGACGGCGAAGAGCCA
>JAKPSR010000057.1 GCA_029571425.1 Spirochaetota bacterium
GGAGAAGAACGCCTATCTTATTAACCAGGTTGAGACCTATTTTTACCTCGAAGCGGTTCTGCTTCACCCGCCTCTCGATTGTCTCGTCGTCCATGCGGGTACCCTCAAGGGCGCGGTACTCCTCATTCGTCGAGCTTTGCGCCTTCAGGCGAGCGTCCTCCATTTCGCGACGGACGGCCGCGATTCGCCCGGCCACTTTACCTGCTAGCGCGTCAAGCTCCGCGTTCAGTGCCTCGCTTTCGGCGGAAGAGATGCCGGATATCCGCTCCCTTAGGTTGGTAATTTCCCGGGAAGCCTTTCTCTCTATGTCCGAAAGGCGGCTCTCCCCAGACACGGTGGAATTGGAAAAAAGGGCGTCGATCCTCTTTCGGGATATTTCGAGCACGTGCGCCCGCTCGCTCGCGATCTGGGAAGCGAGCGCCTCGCGCGAGCGCGAAAGCTTTTCTTTATGGGCGGCGAGCTCCGCCCGCGTTGCCGCGAGACTCTCCTCAAGCTCCCTATTCTCGCGAACGAGCCGGTCATTGTCTCGAACAAGGTCAACCGCGTCGATTTCGTTCGCCAACCGATCAAGATCGTCAAGCACCGCGCGTTGCTGATTGATCCGGTCACGTAGTCTTTTCGCTGTTTCCATGGGAACTCCCGGACATTTCGTATTTACCTATTGTGTGCCGGGAATACCCATTTGTCAATGATCGTGTCCCGCGCGAAGGGGCGACGCAACCATCGCACACCCCAGTACATCCTCACCGAAAACTAGCAAAGACAAGAACTCTCACATCGCTTTTATGAACGTCTTATCGGCGAGTTCCCGGAACGCCGTCTCGAGCTCGGCTTGGGTATTCATCACGATGGGACCACCCCAGGCGACGGGCTCTTTAAGCGGGGCGCCAGAGAAAAGAACGCACCGGGCGGGACCAGACTCCGAGGCGGCCAGAGAGACGGCTTCGCCCTCGGAAAGAAGCACTGCGCGGCGGCGGTCAAGGAATTCTCGCGGCGGGACGGCATCCACGGAAAGAGAACCGTCGATGATGTAGGCAAAGGCGGTGTCCGAAGGAGGGAGCGGTACTATGACACTCGCGCCGGGCTCAAGAGCGACATCAAGCATGGTCGCAGCGACGTAGTCTGCCTTCATAGCGCCCACGGTATCGCGATACACACCCGATATCACCGCAACGCGAGATCCCTCGGCCTTCACGATGGGGATTCTTTCGGCCGTGAGGTCACGGTAGGAGGGGGTGACCATTTTGTCCTTCGCGGAAAGGTTGAGCCAGAGCTGAAGCCCGAGCATACGCGTCGAGGGCTGAGGCATCTCCTGGTGGATAATCCCGCTCCCCGCCGTCATCCATTGGCATCCTCCGTCAAGGATGCGCCCTCTATTGCCAAGGCTATCCCCGTGCTCGATGTCGCCGCTGATCAAATACGTAACCGTCTCGATACCACGGTGCGGATGCCAGGGAAAACCATTGACGTAATCGGCGGGATCAACCGAGTCGAACGCGTCAAGCATGAGGAAGGGGTCAAAATCCCGGACGGTCGAGGCGCCGATGACACGCACGAGGCGAACGCCTGCGCCGTCAACCGCCGGAGATCCGCTAACGATCTTCTTGATCTTTCGAAATTCCATCGAATACCCCACTACACTCTATTATAGACGAAAACTTTCTTGACAACTGTTTTTTATGCCCCGCGTTCAATGACGAAGTGCGACAAAAACCTCTTCCGGTGTTTTAAACCCTAAACACTTCATTGGTCGAGTGTTGATCTTCTT
>JAKPSR010000154.1 GCA_029571425.1 Spirochaetota bacterium
GCCGACGGTGAAGCTAGACTTCGATCGCGGCGCCGCCCTTTGCAAGGCATTGGGTGACGAGTCCCGCGCGAGGATCGCGCATATCCTCTCGTGCGGGGAGCTGTGCGCCTGCGAGATACACGAGTACTTCGATCTCTCGCAGCCGACTTTGTCCCATCACCTGAATATCCTGGTTGAGTCGGGGCTTGTCATCGCGCGGCACGAGGGAAAGTGGGTGCACTATCGTCTCGCGGCGGAAACCTTCCAGGAGCTCGGGTTGTTTCTCGGCGCCCTCTCAGGCGGCGGCGACGCCTGCCTCTGCAAGAAAAAAAGAAAGGAGTGCACATGAGCGACGTGAATGAAAAGGACGAGGGCATCGGGTTCTTCGAGCGGAACCTGTCGGTGTGGGTATTGCTCTGCATGGCGGCGGGGATCCTCGTCGGGAGGTTCCTCCCCTCGGTGCCCGCCTTTCTCGCGCGCTTCGAGTACGCCAAGGTGTCGGTCCCGATGGCCATCCTCATATGGATGATGATCTTCCCGATGATGCTTAAGGTCGACTTCGCGAGCGTCGCGGGCGTCGGCAAGAATCCGAAGGGCCTGTACGTGACCTGGGTCACCAACTGGCTCATCAAGCCCTTCACGATGTACGGCATCGCCGCGTTTTTCTTCTTCGTGGTTTTCCGGCGCCTGATACCGGCCGACCTCGCGCGCGACTACCTCGCCGGCGCAATCCTCCTCGGCGCGGCCCCGTGCACGGCGATGGTGTTCGTATGGAGCCACCTGACGAGGGGAAACCCGGCGTACACGGTGGTGCAGGTCGCGACGAACGACCTCATCATCCTCGTCGCATTTACCCCGATCGTCGCCTTCCTTCTCGGCATCGGCGGGGTTAGCATACCCTGGGACACCCTGATCCTGTCGGTCGTCCTGTTCGTCGTCATCCCGCTCGCGGCCGGCGTCTTAACGAGGCGCGCCGTCGTTAGGAAACGCGGCGAGCAGTGGTTTCACGACTCCTTCATCCCGAGGTTTTCCGGGATCACGGTGATCGGCCTTCTCCTCACGCTGGTCATCCTCTTCTCGTTCCAGGGATCGGTCATCCTCGCGAATCCGCTGCACATCCTCCTCATCGCGGTTCCGCTGACGATACAGACTTTCCTGATATTCTTCGTCGCGTACATCGCGTCGCGGGTACTCAGCCTTCCGCACGACATCGCGGCCCCGGCTGGGATGATCGGCGCCTCGAACTTCTTCGAGCTCGCCGTCGCGGTCGCGATATCACTCTTCGGCGCGGACTCGCCGGTCGCCCTCGCCACGGTCGTCGGCGTGCTCGTCGAGGTGCCGGTCATGCTGACCTTGGTGCGCATAGCTAACGGAACGACCCGGTGGTTCCGGGTCCATGGGAGGTAGATATGGAGAAGAAGCGCGTCTTGTTCGTGTGCATACACAACTCGGGGCGGAGCCAGATGGGCGAGGCCTTTCTCCGCGCGATCGCCGGCGACCGGTTCGAGGTCGCGAGCGGCGGGATCGAGTCGGGTACGCTCAATCCCCTCGTCGTGCGGGCGATGGAAGAGGTCGGCGTTTCGATGGAAGGGCACTACGCGAAGAAGGCGCAGGACTTCGTCGACCGGGGCGAGCGATTCGACTACGTCGTTACGGTGTGCGACGAGACGAGCGCCGAACGATGCCCGCTCTTCCCCGGCAGGCACGAACGTCTGCATTGGGGCTTTCCCGATCCCGCCGCCCTCTCGGGCACGGACGAGCAGAAGCTCGCCGGCATCCGCGAAATTCGGGACGCGATCGAGGCGAAGGTACGGGAGTTCGCCGCAGGAGCGTGACTACGCGATCGAGCCGAACAGCATCCCCGCGAGGGTCGACATCGCGACGACGAGGGCAACGTAGCAGGCGGTTTTCTTAGCGCCGAGCTCGCCCGCGATCACCAGCATCGACGGCAGCGAGAGGCTTGGTCCCGCCAGCAAGAGCGCGAGCGCCGGGCCCTCGCCCATGCCGCTCCCGAGCAGTCCCTGCACGATCGGCACCTCGGTCAGGGTGGCGAAGTACATCAGGGCGCCCGAGACCGCCGCGACGAGGTTGGCGGCGAGTGAATTACCGCCGACGAGTGCGACGATCCATGCATTGGGTATCAGGGCTTCCTGGCCGGGCCTGCCGAGCAGGAAACCGGATACGAGGACGCCGCCGAAGAGGAGCGGAAGTATCTGGATCGCGAAGTCGCGCGTCGCGGCGCCCCACTCGGCGAGCTCGTCCCGCTTGAACCAGCGAACGATCGCGTAGGCCAGCGCAAGGGCAAACGCGCCGGTGATGAAGTACTTCGCCCGATAGACCGAGTCCCAGGCGGCGGAGTTGCCCTTCGAGGACGCCCAGTTCACGAAAACGAGGATGCCGATCATCGATCCAAGGTAGACGGCCGTCTGCCAGAGGCGGCGGCTACCCTCGCTCGCGGGATGGGTGAACAGACGTTCGTCCGCAAGCCGCGCCTCGTCTTCCTTGCGGAAAATAATCTGCATCAATAACCCGATGATCACCGCGAAGCTGATCGCCCCGATCGTCCGGGCGAGCCCGATCTTCCACCCGAATACCTGAAAGGACATCGTGATCGCGATGACGCTGATCGCCGGCCCGGAATAGAGGAAGCTGATTGCCGGCCCAAGCCCCGCGCCTTTCTTATAGATTCCCTTGAACAGGGGGAGCACGGTGCAGGAGCATACGGCCAGTATCGCGCCGGAAACGGAGGCGACGCCGTAGGCAAGGGCCTTCGGGGCCCGCGGCCCGAGGTAACGCATCACCGACTGTTGGTTCAGGAACACGCCGATCGCCCCCGCGATGAACATCGCCGGGACGAGGCAGAGGAGGACGTGCTCGCGCGCGTAGGACCCGAGCATCAGGAACGCCTCTTGCACCGCGTGAGACACGCGCGGGGCATCCCAGGGCACGAGATATGCCGCGGCGAAGGCCCCCGCGAGGGCGATCAAGGCGACGTTGGGGTTGAGCTCTTTCTTCGTCATGGCATTGTCCTTTAGGCGCCCAGCGCCCGGCGAATCTCCCCGGCGACCCGATCGACGACTTCCTGCGTTATCTCGGTCTTCTTCTTTTCGACGCCGAAATCGGTGACCATGAAGTGGGTGAGCGGGATGCCATTGTCCTCGAACGCCTTCTTGCCGCACGCGACCGAACAGCCGTCGATGACGATCGCCCGGTCGGCCGCCTTCGCCGATTCGATAAACCCCGAAAGCCGGGCGCCGACGCCGGCGAGGCAGGACATGTCCCCCATCCCCTCGCGGCTAAGCTTGCGCGCGACCTGGTCGGCCAGGTATCCGGTATTCGCCGCGCCCGCGCAGGCGTATAGTATTCTCGTCTCGCCCTCTTTCCCGCATGAACAAGTGCAACCCATGTTTTCCTCCTAAAGCTGCGCCGCGATCTGGTCGGCCGTCAGGACCTTGCCCACGCTCCTGACCTCTCCGTCTATCACCAGCGCGGGGGTGATCATCACCCCCATATCCATGATGCGGTCGATGTCCGTCACCTTCTCGATCTCGGCGTCGACTCCCTTTTGCGCCACCGCCTCGCGGGCGTTCGCCTCGAGCTGTCGGCACTTCGGGCATCCCGTTCCCAGTATCTGTATCTTCATCGGATGGCCTCCTTCTGTTTCCATTATTGGAAACATTGCATGAAAAGTCAAGATGGCAAACGTTTTCTTGACAAAGTTTCCGAACTTTGCAACAATAATATTATGAAGTCAACGGACAAGAAAAGGCTCTCGATGACCGCCGAGATCCTGCGGTCGATCGGCCACCCCGACCGGCTCGCCATGCTTGAGCGCCTCGCGGAGAAACCGTGGTGCGTCTGCGAACTCGCGGAGTCCCTGGGCCTCAACAAATCGGTCGCCTCCAAGCACCTCTCGCTCCTTCACGATCTCGGGCTTCTCGAGATGGAGAAGCGCGGCACGCAGGTCATCTATACCCTCGTCGTTCCCTGCGTCATCGAGATGGGCAAGTGCAGTTATCTCGCCGTCCTCGCCGAGCGAAAGAAGCGATTGGGGGCGTGACCTAGTCTGTTGCGGGAATGCACAATAATAGGTTGCAAAACTGCATTGACATGAGTATATTAATACTGAGATGAAGAACGATATCCTCACCGCGAACATCCTCGAAAGCATATCCGACGGGGTTTTCACGGTAGATCCCGACTGGAAGATAACCTCGTTTAACCGCGCGGCCGAGAAGATAACGGGCGTCAAGCGCGAGGACGCACTCGGGCAAAACTGCTTCGAGGTTTTCAAGTCGAACATGTGCGAGTCCGCCTGCCCCCTGCGCCGCACGATGAAGACGGGCAAGCCGCTCGTTAACAAGGCGGGTTTCTGCATCACTAAGAAGGGAAAGCGCATACCGATCAGCGTGTCGACGGCCCTTCTCGTCGACGAAAGGGGACGAACGCTCGGCGGCGCGGAAACCTTTCGGGACTTGAGCGAGATCGAGGAGCTGCGGAAGGAGCTCGACGCGCGCGGGCCGAACCCGGTGTTCCGGAGCAAGAGCCAGGCCATGGA
>JAKPSR010000077.1 GCA_029571425.1 Spirochaetota bacterium
GCGAAGATACGACCGATAGGTTTCGGCGAGGGCGCGCTTCGTCTTCAAGTCCTCGGCGAGATCGTGATACTGCAGGGTAACGTCCTCGGAGGAGACGGACCTGCGCGCGACGCGGCCAACGGGGCCGATCGAGGCGAGAACCGAGTCGAACCTCCCTTGGGGCACGCGGAGAACAAGGCGGGCAAAACCCGTCCCCGTATCGGCGGAGGCAAGAAACCCTCCCGCCCCCTCGGCAAGGGCCCGGACCGACGCCTCGGCCGCGGCAAGGTCGTCGACGCGAAGGGAAAGGTCAGCGCGGCGAATGAGTTTCCGCTCCGAGGGAACCGGCGTGACGGCGGAGGCGTCCGCCTTCGCGGCGCGCTCAGCCGGGGCGACGGCAATAGAATCGCTCATCACGTCCCCAGGAGACGCTTCCTTCTTCGCGCACGACGCAAAAAAGGGCAGCAAAAGAACCGAAAGAACAAAGCCGGTGAGGAAAAGTCCGCGTTTCACCTTTTTCATGGCGCCTCCGAATGACAGTAGGATACGCGCCCAAGGCTCAGTTGACAAGGGCCGAAAAACAAAAAGCCCGGAACAAGGCGTTCCGGGCTTTCATGATTCGGTGTGATTAGGTCCAGAAACCTTAATTCGTCAGAAGGAACTTCACGCCTTCGTTAAAGGCGCCGACCCACTCGTCGATCGTCTCGTCGTTCACTACGACCTTGCCGTAAGCCCCGAGGGTCGTCGTTCCCATTTGATCCTTACGTCCGGTGAAGACGAGCTTGCCGTCTTTGTCGTAAAGGGCGACGACGTTCTTCGCCAGGGCTTTGCTTGTCGGCACCATCTTCCCGATGGCAACGGACCATTCCGAGTACACCACGAGGACGTAATCGGCCCCCGCTACCTCCGCGAGCTTCTTGATGGTTTCCGCGCTGACCTTCGCCTTAACGAGATCCTTTCGGTCCTTCCCGAAAAGACGCATTCGCGCGCCCTTGTACTCGGGAACGCCAACCTCGCGATCTTCCCCGGCCAGGCTCTGATACGCCTCCTTGGCGACGAAGGTCTCGGCGTTGACGACTGTCCAATCAGAGGAAAGGTTTTGCTCCAGCAGAAGAAGCATTTTGTTCATCCGCGTCTTCATGAGATCCGAGGAATTCGCCTCGTTCCAACCCTGAAGCTTACCGCCATAATTGTTCGCCGCCATCGAGACGACGGCGATCTTCTTGCCGGCGTTCGCCTTGGACACCTTCTTCATCCCGTCGGCTGCGACGAGCGGCAGGGCGCACAGTATCGCTAGGGCAACGGCTACGATCTTTTTCATATTGTCTCCTTTACGACACCCGCGAGCGAGGCGCGGATGGGGATTCGCCTATGGTAGCCTCGAATTCCACCGCTGTCAAAGGAAATCGGGACCGAAGGCTTCTGGAACAGCGACCCCGTTTCGCGCTATACTGCGCGGACCTAAGTCATGCGACCGAATCCCGAGCGCGTCCGCGCGCGAAACGATCAATTTCAAATCCTTCTCGCCCTCAAGACGAATCGCAAAAAACGATCCGAGGCCGACGAGGCCTTCGTCGAGGGAACGGAGGCCATCAAGCAGGCGGATCGCGCAGGACTTGCGTTCACACGCCTCGCATGCGCCGACGCGGGGACGCTCTCTGGATGGGCCAGGGACCTTGCGGCGCGCCATCCCGAGGCCCGTCTGCTCGAATTCGGGAAAGACCTGTACCGGGAGATAGCGGACCGCGAGGAGCCGTCCGAGTTGATCGCGACCGTCCGCTTTCCCCTCACTGACCTTCCTTCCGTAGGGCTTTCGGCGACGCCGTTGATTCTCGTCTTCGACCGCCCGAGCGACCTTGGGAACCTCGGCTCCGTCATCCGGTCGGCGAACGCCCTCGGCGTCGACCTCGTCGTCCTGGTCGGGCACGGCGTCGACCCGAGGGACCCGAAGGCGATACGCTCGAGCCTCGGGGCCGTGTTCGACACGCCGATCGCGCAGGCCGCTTCGTCCGAGGAGCTTGAGCGCTGGCTCGCGCACCTCAAGGCGACGCGGAACCTAATGGTAGCCGGCACGGACTCGACCGGCGCGGTGCCCCTGCAAGAAGCGCCATTGCGCCGCCCGCTCGCCCTGATCTTGGGAAACGAGGCGAAGGGGATGAGCCAGAGGCTCAAGGCCGCGAGCGACTTGCTCGTGTCGATCCCGATGGTCGGCCGCGTCAACTCCCTCAACGTCGCCTGTG
>JAKPSR010000079.1 GCA_029571425.1 Spirochaetota bacterium
GCCTACACCCGGGAACTTGTCCTTGGCCCGATGAACCCGAACGCCCGCTCTTTGTTTAACCGAGGAACCCATCTTACTTCCTGTTTTCTCCGCGACGGGGCCGTGTACGCGGATCTTTCCGCCGAGGCCCATTTCCCCGAAAAAGGGGTTGCCGAGACGCGGGAAGCGGTGTTTTTTTTGAAAAAAAATGTTTGTACAAATTTCCGAAATGTGGATAAAATATACCTGTATATCGACGGAGAGGAGGTATACCGAGACGATCCAGTCGTTGCGCCCGTTTCCGAGAAACGGCCCTAAGGGCAGGTTCCCGGAAGCGGAAATAAAAGAAAAGCGTTGACAAAAGGACGTTCTTCCGTATACTTATTCTTAAGTGGGCTATACAACGTGCTTTAAAAGGAGCTTTGCATGAAAAGGAGATTCATACTTGTTGCGATCGCGCTGCTCGTCGCGTGCGCTTTCGCAATGGCCGAGGAAGCGATCATGATCGATTTCTCGCAGCTGACTGCCGATATCATCGCGGGACCCGACGGTAAGATGACCGAGAACCGCCGCACCGTCATGGATTACTCCAACGTCGCGGGCGCCTCCTTCACCGACCAGCAGAAGGCCCTGATGCGGACCTCTCTCGCGATCGACAATTGGGAAGTTGAGCTTAACTCCTCCGCCCGGAACGTCAAGAGCGTGTCCGTATCGAAGGCGCAGACCTCCCCCGTTAGCCAGAACGCGAAGAACTTCGCTGGCCAAAACGTGATCGGTATCCGCGTAAACTTCCCCACCTGGAATAGCAACGCGAACGCGTTCGTTAAGCCCCCTTTCGAGATCCCCAGCTATGAGCCCATGGCTCAGGTCGCCGACGACGGTACCGTCCAGCAGCCGACCGCCGAGGAGAAGGCGAGCCAGAAGAGCCGCTTCGAGGATGGCTATGGTGTCGTGAAGAACGTCGCCGTCATTAAGTCGATCGCCGTCAATACCTACGGGATGAACTTCCCCCATGCCCTCTACGTGGTCCTCAAGAACGAGAACAACGAAGAGCAGCGCTATTTCATGGGTAACCTCCTGTTCGACGGTTGGAAGACGCTTACCTGGCAGAATCCCGAGTACGTTTCCGAGGTTCGCACCCGCGAGGTTCGCCTCTATCCCGTATACCCCACCGCCTTCCCGTATCAGAAGTTCATGGGCCTGCTGATCTGCCGCGACGCCGCTCACGCCGGCGGCGACTACGTCGGTTACTTCAAGGACGTCAAGATCATCTACGACAAGGCCGTTCTGAATACCATTCGCGACTTCAACGACGAGGACCTCTGGGGTATCAATACCCAGAAGGAAAACGAGCGCAAGCAGCTTGAGGTTTCCCGCTTCGGCGGTATCCAGGTGCTCCGCTTCCTCGAGAAAGAGAAGATGGCGAGTGAGAAGGGCTTTACCCCCTCGAAGGGCTCCGCTGCGGCTGCCGCTCAGCCCGCCAACCCCTAAGGGATAGCAAGTCAATAAAAAAGGGACCTTCGGGTCCCTTTTTTATTGCGCGTTCCCGTTTTCTTTCCTATAGTTGATTTATGGCAGAAACAACCGCGTCCTGGTTGCCTGACAAGGACCGTCTTGCCCGACAGTACGCCGAATACCTTCCCGAGTGCGTCGCCCTCGCCGAGCGTCTTGAGACGCGCTTGAAGTCGTGCGTTCGGGTGTCCTCGACGCCTACGTATAAGTCGCGGGTAAAGAGCTTCAACAGTTATTATCGCAAGCTGCTTCGCACCCTTCCCGAGAACACCCGGGAAACGACTGACCTTCCGACGATTACGGATATCATCGGTATCAGGATCATCTGCGCGTTCCTCCAAGACCTCGTCGAGGTTGAGCGTTGCCTTAAGGAATGCTTCACGGTTATGGAGGTTGAGCGCAAGGGCGCGGATCGCACCTTTCGCGAATTCGGGTACGAGTCTACCCATATTCTCTTGGCCATACCCGACGATCTTCGGGAGGGGCTTCGACTTCCCGCCGGGCTCATATTCGAGGTGCAAATACGCACCATTCTGCAGGATGCCTGGGCGGAAGTCGAGCACGAACTCGTGTATAAATCGGAGTTTTCCCCTTTTGACCTTCCGCTCAAAAGAAAACTCGCCTCGATTAACGCGAGCCTAAGCCTTGCCGATATTATCTTTCAGGAAATCCGCGACTACCAAAACAAGCTTAACCGCGAGTTGGACAAGCGGCGTGGGCGGTTTTACGATCAGGTGGACCTCGCGACCGACTCGCGGCTTCCGCTCGAGGAAGGGCACCCGGCCGGCGACCTCGCCGAGCCA
>JAKPSR010000094.1 GCA_029571425.1 Spirochaetota bacterium
GCCGCGGGTGCGCTTCTTGATCTCGTAGGTGAGGTCGCGGTCCCCGTAGGGCTCCTCGCTGACGACCTGGGCGCCGTAGTCGGCGAGTACCTTCCGTACCGCGTCGGAGCCCGCCTTGAACTGATCTTCCTCGAGCGGGAAAGCGATCATCAGTTCGTACTTTCTCATGGTTCCTCCTCATGGACACATGGCCCGTCATCCTGTGACGGGCGGGAGTTTTTCCTTATAGCGTAAGGAACCTTGAGTATACCGAGCGGAACCTCTTTGGTCAAGCAAGCGTCGCTAGGCGCCGATAATAGAAGAGAGGGGGGCTTCCATGCTGCAAAAAATCGTTTTTCAGGACAATATCTACCAACTCGCGCGCTCGATCGACACCGTCCAAGAGGGACTGATCCTTGACCTTTCCGAGGATTACTTCTTCGACAAAACGGTCGACGACCTCCTCTTCTTCGACGCGACCATACAGCGCATCGTCCGACAGCTTCAGGCGAATTCCCGACTCCCCGACTACCCTGCCCTGCTCGCGGCCATCCATTCCTGCCAAAACGCCTTCCTCCGGACGATCGCTTCCATCCTTGAGGGAAAATCGGCGATGACCGAGCGATTCGTCCCCCTCTTCGATAAACTGAAGGAGATGTCGCGAACTCACACCGCGCTCCGCTCGGACGTCGCCCGCGCCCTTCAGCACTCGGACCGAAGCGAGGACGCGCGCGACGTCGTGTCCGGCAACGAGTTGAGCGAGCTTCTTCATTTCTGATATACTTCAGTCTATGAGATCCTACGACTGCGCCATCGTCGGTTCCGGCCCAGCGGGGCTTGGGGCCGCGTTCGAAATTCTCGCGCGACGCCCCGACGCCCGCGTCCTCATCCTGGAGCGCGAAAAGGTCTCCTCCGGCGGGCTTAGGAACGATTGCAAGATGAATTTCTCGTGGCCGATCGGCTTTCCCACCGAGTACTGGCCGGTCGAGGTCGCCGACGCCTACCTTCGACGGGTCGAGGATTTCCTTCAGCCGACCATACTTCCCCAGCGAAACATCTCCACGTACGAGCGGCGCGCGAGCCGGATCGGGGTTCAGCTCCTGAAAGTCAGGCAATCGCACCTCGGTACCGACGGCGGCCTCGAGTTGATAAAGAGTCTTCTTTCCCGTCTTTCCGGCCTTGGCGCCGAGATTTCCCTCGAGGAAGAGCTTATCTCGATCGACCGCGAGCGAAAGACCGCGCGAACCTCGAAGGGGGAATTCGAGTGGGATCAGCTCGTCGTGGCGCCGGGGCGGCACGGTTTCGATTTCCTTCGCGGGTTCATGCGCGAGAACGCGATCGAATTCTCCGATAACAGCATCGACGTCGGGGTCCGGGTCGAAACGCGGGCCGAGCACTACCCCATCGTCAAAGACTACTACGACCCGAAATTCCTCTTCCCCGAGCGCACCCGCACCTTCTGCACGAACTCAGGCGCGGCACACGTCGTGCAGGAGCGATACCTCGCCCGAAACGGGGAAACCTACTACAGCGTCAATGGGCACGCCTACTCGGCCGCCTCACGGGCAAACGGGCTCGTCAACTTCGCCGTTCTCCGGAGCGTTGAGTTCACCCAGCCCCTCGCCTCGGGCCAGGATTACGCCGAGTTCCTCGCGTCGCTCGCGATGCTGACCGGAGGGGGGCACCCGATCATGCAGCGGATCGGCGACTTCCGGCTCGGCAAGCGGACCACCCGCGACGGTCTTAACGACGACCTCTACGATTTCGAGCCCTCCCTCGCGAGCTGCACCCCCGGCGACATCAGCCTGGCGATGCCGGCGAAATTCCTCCGATCGATATGGAAGGCGCTTAAGCAACTCGACACCATCGTGCCGGGCGTCCTGCACCCGGCGACCATCCTCTACTATCCCGAAATAAAGCTCTACGCCAACAAGCCCCGCTTCCTCGACGCGAATTTCCAAGCCGCCGACGGGATATACCTCGTCGGCGACGGGGCGGGGACCTCGCGGGGGATCACCGCCGCGTGGGCGAGCGGTATGCGCGCGGCTGACGGCATCGCCGCGCGGAAGGGGTGGTAGGATGCGCATAACCGGCGGCACGCTCAAGGGTCGCACGATCGAATGCCCACGCGGGGTTATCCGCCCCGCCATGGACCGCATGCGCGAATCCCTATTCGCCATCCTCGGGGACCTAACGGGAAAGTCGTTTCTCGACCTTTTCTCCGGCTCCGGCATCTGCGCGCTGGAAGCCTCGTCGCGCGGCGCCGACCCGGTCTATCTCGTCGAAAAGGACCCGATAAAAGTCGAAACGGTCTTTAAGAACGTCTCGATAGCCCCGCACCGCATCGAGTGCAAATTCGTCTCCGTCGAGCTTTTCCTTAAAAGGACGAAGGAACGCTTCGATATCGTGTACTTCGATCCCCCGTTCCCGTATAAATACCACCGGGAACTACTCGCGATGGTCGCCGAGCTTCCCGTGCTGGCGGAAGGCGGTTTGGCGATCATGCACCGTCCGAAGGAACGAGAACTCCCCGATGAGATCGACCGACTCAGGCGTTCCGACCAACGCGTCTACGGTCGGTCCATACTTGATTTTTACATAAAAACATGAGCCCTTTTGCGCATTTCGCTTGCACTATTTTTTCAAATTTCTTATTATAAAGCGTAGGGTACCATTTGAAATCAGGAAATCTCGACGATTTCAGCCGTTTTGCAGGCGAAGGACTCATCAAAAGCGGGGACAAACCGGTACAAACCCTTACCGGCGAGCAGAAGGCCGCTTTAAACCGTAAGGGTAATGTCTTTTTCAACGACGGCGACATCGAGACGGCACGGCGGATTA
>JAKPSR010000105.1 GCA_029571425.1 Spirochaetota bacterium
GCCAGGGCGCGCTCGACGTCCTCGGCGACGGCAACTGGGTCCACTGCCTGCACTCGGTGGGCTACCCGCTGGTCGACGCCGACGGCACCGCCCGCCCCGACGTCGCCTGGCCCTGCAACGCCGACAACAAGTACATCTCCCACTTCCCGGAGGAGCGGGCCATCTGGTCCTACGGCTCCGGCTACGGCGGGAACGCCCTGCTCGGCAAGAAGTGCTTCGCCCTCCGCATCGCGAGCGTCATCGCCCGCAAGGAAGGCTGGCTCGCCGAGCACATGCTTATCCTGAAGCTTACCAACCCCGAGGGGAAGGTGAAGTACGTGACCGGCGCCTTCCCGTCGGCCTGCGGCAAGACCAACCTCGCCATGCTCATCCCGACGATCCCCGGCTGGAAGGTCGAGACCGTCGGCGACGACATCGCCTGGATGAAGTTCGGCAAGGACGGGCGCCTCTACGCGATCAACCCCGAGGCCGGCTTCTTCGGCGTTGCCCCGGGCACCAACGAGCAGTCGAACAAGAACGCGATGGACTCGATCAGGAAGGACACCATCTTCACCAACTGCGCCCTCACCGAGGACGGGGATATTTGGTGGGAGCAGATCGGCTACGACGCTCCCGGCCCGTTAGTGGACTGGAAGGGCAATAAGTGGGTGCAGGACAAGGGCAACAAGGCCCAGGAGCCCGCCGCCCACCCGAACGCCCGCTTTACCGCGCACGCCGACCACTGCCCGGCCGTCGCCAAGGAATGGGACGACCCGAAGGGCGTGCCGATCGACGCGATCCTCTTCGGCGGCCGCCGCCCCAGCACCATCCCCCTCGTGCACCAGGCGACCAGCTGGAACCACGGCGTCTTCCTCGGCTCGATCGTCGGCTCGGAGATCACCGCCGCCGCGCTCGACCTCAAGGCCGGCACCATCCGCCGCGATCCCTTCGCCATGCTCCCCTTCTGCGGCTACAACATGGGCGACTACTTCGCGCACTGGATTAAGGTCGGCAAGAAGAGCACGGAAGACAAGCTTCCGAAGATCTTCTTCGTCAACTGGTTCCGCAAGAACGCCGAAGGCAAGTTCATGTGGCCCGGATACGGCGAGAACAGCCGCGTCCTCGCCTGGATCTTCGACCGCTGCGACGGCAAGGACAACGCCATTAAGACCCAGATCGGATGGATGCCGAAGGACGGTGCCATCAACGTGAGCGGGCTCGACGTGAAGGCCGACGCCATGAAGGAGATCCTCTCCGTCGACGTCGAGGGCTGGAAGAAGGAAATCGCGGACGTCCGCGCGAACCACTACCCGAAGTTCGGAAAGCGCCTCCCGAAGGAGCTCATGAAGGAACTCGAGGCCCTTGAGAAGCGGCTGAATGGCTAAAGTCATCCGGCTTTAAGAAAGCGAAAAGGCCGCCCTATTTGGGCGGCCTTTTTTATTTGCCAAGCGCGCGGGCGAACCGGCTTCTATTATCTGTAGGTTCCTTCCTCAACCCGTCGCAGGGCCGCGAAAAACTCCGCCCCCGCAACGGTACCTTCAGGATTAAACCGTCGCCCATCTACCAGCGAAAGGAATTCGGATTCCACCGATCCCATGATGGCGTCGAAAAAAAGCGACGAGACCGGGACGTCCGGTATCGGGCTTGGGTCACCGGAGACTGAAAGGTAGCGGGAATAGCGCTCGAGCGACGAGACGTCGCCAGACCGCCGGGCGGCAAGGCGCCAGAGGAACCACGCCGCCGCCTCGCGCCTGAGCGGGGCCTCGAGAGAGTCCGCGGTAAAGCCCACGGGGAGGATTCCGGCGTCGAGAAGGGGCTTAACCAATTGCCGCGCCGGCACGGCCTTTTTCCCGCCGGTCGCGAATTCAATAAGCTTCGTCCCGTCGCGCGCCAGGGTGAGCGCGCCCTGCCAGGTAAGGACGCGCTCGGCCGCGAGTGTGGCCATTGAGCCAACCGTTCCATCAGCGAGGTCTCGCGCGGCCCACGCGCGATCGCGCTCGGGTCCCCACGTCCGCCTGTAGATGGGTAAAAGCTCCGGGAAGGCGGTATCGAAGGCGGCGACCGCCTCCCGATACCGGCCAAGCTCGAGAAGCGCGCGACCCCGCTCGACGAGCGCCTCGGGCAGTTGCCCAAAGCGGCGCTCGAGCGCGTCGCACGCCGCGAGCCGCTTTTCCGCGTCGCCTGCGAGGCGTATGCCAAGGACGGCGGATGGCCCAACCACGGGCACGAAGGCTTGCGCCTCTCTGTAGGATCGCTCCGCCTCAATCGGCTTTGCCTCAAGAAGGGACAACCGTCCGGACCACGCGGCGAGACGCGCCTGAAAGTCCGCGTCCAACACCGTGCGCGCTTTGAGGCTGGACGCGGCTTTGCGCGCGCGCGAGACGTCCGCAGGAACCGCCACTCGCTCAAGGGGCACGATGCTTTCCTCAAGGGCGACGAGGGCGGCCCGATCCTCCTCGCTGACGACGAACATGGGCCCTTTCTCCTCCTGCATGCTCGCGCACCCGGTAATGGCGAGAATGAAAGGGAGAATGAGAGCGACCGAGAACGCGGACGCGCGCGCGATTTCGCTCGTCCGCGGACGCATGCGCAAAGATATCAACCGAGAAACTCGCCTCATTTTTTCCTCCGCGGAAATTGCCATCCGTATAGTTTGCCGTCCATCCCAAGGGCGATACACTCGACTAAGCCGTCGCCGTTACAGTCGCCCACGTACGGCGAGCCGTACGCCGGAAGCGGGAAGCCGGATATCGCCGCCCCATCCGCGCGATATCCGTAAATGGCATTGCCGTCGCCGCTTGCGAATATCTCGCGAACGCCGTCGCCGTCAACGTCTTCCGCGACGAGAAAGGGATGCGACGCGCGAAGGCCGGGAACGGCGTACGAGGAAAGGCTCGCGTCGAGGCCGACGCGATACAGGGTACCAGCCTCGGCGAGCGCCCAAAGGCTCTTCCCGTCGAACGCGGGTTGCGCGAAGAAGACGCCGGGAAGGCGAAGGGGAAATCCGGCGAGTTGGGCCCCTTCCTCATCGTAGGCGCCGAGCTCTCCCGACTGCGTAAGGAAGGCCACGATCACGCGCCCGTCCCGCTCGATGGCGAGCGGTGAGCCGAACGCGATCCCGGAAACTTTCACGGGCCACCCCGGAAGAGGGCCTCCCGCGCCGTCGGTGAGCCATATCCCGCCAAAGAAGCTCTTCGGGTACAAGGCCATCAACGAGCGACCCGCGGCCTCGATCGGGCTGGGCGGGGACCTTAAGGGCTCGCCAAACGGTAGCGAAACAGACTCAACCGCGCCGTTCGGGAATACCACGCGAATCGACCCATCGACCATCGGAACGATCAGGGAATCGGCTCGTGCGGCGGGATCGCCGGAGGGCGCGAGCCCAAGCTCGACGGGAAACCCAGCCGACTGCCCGCCATTCGCGGAAACCAGGGAGACAGAGCCTGAGGGCGTCACCGCCCACGCGGCGCCGGCTTTCTCGTCGGCGACGGGAAGACCGGCGACGCCGATGATCCGCGTCCCCGCGGGAAAGGCGACGCGCGTTTCCGTCCCCGTCGCAAGGTCGACGAACGCGAGCCCATCCTTAACCGAAAGGAGAGCACGCCCCGTGCCGCGCTTTTTGAATGGCACGAACCGAACGCGACCGTCGCTCGCGCCTGAAACGGCGCGCGGGAAACCCGGCAACGGGCTCATCCCCACGGGCTCGCTATCCGCGACGGAAAGGGAAAGCCGGGCAAGCCCGTCCTGGAACGAGAGGTCGGCAACCCCCTGTCGATAGAGCTTAAGCACGCGCGCGATGAACGTATCGCCCTTCAGGAAAAAGGGAACGCTTCGATCGAGAGAGTAGAATAAAGACAGCGACGATGCGCCTCCACGGGGATCAAGGCGCTTCCATGTCTCGGAGTCCTCAAGGAAATCGCGCGACGCCACCGAGGTCACCGTCGCGGCGAGGTTCTCCGGCGACTCCGAGAAGAAGAGAATCCCCTTCTCGACGACGAAATACGGCGAAGGGACGCGAACGTCCCAAAGGGCGAGCAGGCGCGCCAAGAAATCCGGCAACGCGAGGCGGGTCACGCGGCGATCCCCGATCATCACGGGATCGGTCTCCTCGATCGCGAAGGAATTCACGAGGCGCTCGAACACCTCGCGCCGTTTCTCCTCGTCCGCGACCTCGATCGCGAAGACCGGGAGCGGACGGCCCTCGAGGGCGAAGGCCGCGCACTCGCTGCCGGTCCACGAGAACAGGAGTTCGTCGAGGGAAATGCCGAGAAAGGACCGCGCGGCCCGGTCGGCGCCGTCCCACGCGCCGTCGAACACGGAGCCCGCGACGGCGGACGCCGCCTTCGCCATCTCCGCGAAGGGCCCGAGGGCGTATATCGTGTAGTACTGCGTGTCTGCGGGAAGAAGCGAGCGAACGCGCGGCCGCTCCGAGGGACGGGCGATAAGGGCGCGGACCTGCTCGGCGGAAGAATCGACGGGAAGGGATACCGACGCCGAAAGGGTACGGTTCTCGAACGATAGGGAGACGACCGCGTGGCCGGGAATCTCGAGCGCGGATGGAAGCCTCGAAAGGTATCCATCGCCGCCCGAGGCCGAAGCCTTCATCGCCCGGATGATCAACTCCGGCGCGACAAGAAGGCCCACGTCCCCCCGCGCGGACCTAAGATCGCGAAGGAGGGATCGGTCGGAAACGGCCGACGTGCCGTCGGGCGACGTACCGTCGCTTGACGTACCGTCGGGCGACATACCGTCAACTTGTTTCGCGAGCAGCGCATCAAGTACCTCGGACGAATTTGATGCGACGATGAGGTTTCGCAACCGCGCGGCGTAGTACGTCGCGACGGATGGCGACGGCGCGTCCGCGTCCTTTGGGCGGGGAGGTCGATACTCAAAGCGCGAAAGGCGTCCCGACTGTACGTAGTAGAGCCCGGGAACCTTCCCAGAGCTCGCGACCGTCGGGAGCAACCGAAGCAAGGGCGAAAGGAATCCTGCGTCGTAGTAGGCGACGAAGGTCCCGTCGGGATAGAACGCCGCGTCGAGATCGTTATCGCCGAGGAACCGCGCGATCGAGCCCTCGAATGCGCCGCTCTCCTTCAATGATCCGATGGCGGCGGAGAGCCCGGGAGCCGCGGCCGCGATCCCGGGATCCGCTAAAACCAGCGGCAACGACTCGTGCTCAAGCAACCGATGAACGGTCGACACGGGATTCGGCACGTGCGCGTATATCGAGAAGGAAGGCGGCGCGATCGACGCGGCAGAGACGCGGCCAAAGCGCGAGACGAGGGCGCACGCAAATGCGAGAACAATCGGGATCGATAGGATGACGGCGAAGAAACGAACGACACGCCCAAGGGGACGGCGACGCGAAGCTTGTGATGCCATGCGCTGATTTTCCCCCGAAAACGGGAAAAAATCAATCATGCCTCGCGAACGCGGCGACGAGAGGCAGGTGATCGGAGTAACCGACGCCCGAATAGACGGAATAACGCGCCGGCGTTCCCCGCACGTCGACGAAGGGCGTCCGGGAAAGGACGCGAAAGTCCGCGAGCTCGATATTCCCCGCGTACCAAATTTGATCGATCGTCTCCCACGCGCCCTCATGGAGATACGATCCCTCCGGGCCGGGAACGGCGCCTGCCTCGACGAGGCCCAGCCAAGACTCCCACGCGCAGTCAAACGTCCCCAACGAGCGGGACTCATCTAACGTCTGATTCGCGTCTCCGCAGGCGATTACGCACGATCCACCCTCGCTCGCCCGCGACATCTCCCGCGCGAGCAGGGCTTCTTGCGCGGCGCGGCATCGGCTGGCCGCCTCATCCTCGGCCTCGGTATCCCCGGCCTTCGATTTCCAATGGAAGGCGAAGAGGGTTATCGGTCCAAGGCCAGTATCGATACCGAGGCGCAGCAGGGGCCGAAGCCCCGAGCCCTCAGGGCGGCCCGATGATGATTCCGTCGCGTGGGCGGTAACGGACCGAATGGGGCAACGCGATAGAACCGCGCACCCAAAGGAGCACCCTGCCGCGGGAGGGACGAACCCGATATAACGATACTGCGAGCGTCGCGGCATGCGGTTCGCAAGGTCGCGCAGGACACGTTCGCTCTCGATCTCCTGAAGCACGACGAGGTCCGGTCCCCGCTCAATGCCGCATCCCAATTCCTCGCCCGCGAGAAGGATCGCCTCGCGAAGGCGATCGAGCCGACAAACGTAACGTTCCTGCCCCCACCCGCTCTTAGCCCCGCGAAATTCGCGAAACTCGCGCCCGTCGTCCGTGGCGTCGAAAAAGGTTTGCGCGTTCCAGCACATCAGGGTGAGGCGAGAGTCCCCGCGCGCGCGTTCTCCTTCCGCACGGCACCCCGTCGACCCGCAGAATGCCCACGCACTGAGCGCAAGGGCAAGAAAAAGGCTTCGGTATCCCATATGGACCTCCGAAGCCTCTATCGGCGATATTCGCGCTGTCGCCTGGCTACTTTTGGTAGACGCGGACGTAGTCTACGAGCATCGTCGCCTTCTTGAGCTTCGGGTCGATACCCTTCGTGCCGCCCCAGCTACCGCCAATGGCGACGTTGAGGATTAGGTAGAATGGATGATCGAATGGCCACTCGGCGAAGGTTTTCTTCTCGTTCTCGAAGCGGAAGAACGCCTTACCGTCGACGTACCACTCGATGTAGTCAGGCTCCCAGCGAACGGCGTAGGTATGGTAGCCCTTGGTCACGCCCTTCACCTTCGCGCTCATCGTCTTTTGCGTGCCGATCTTGTGGTAGTACGCGAGGGTATGCGCGGTGGTATGGATCACCTCGGGGTCGAAGCCGACGTGCTCCATGATGTCGATCTCGCCGGAGCGCGGCCAGTTACCGTAGATGTCCCCGCGCGGCATCATCCATATCGCGGGCCAGGTGCCGACTCCCTCGGGGATCCGGGCTCGTGCCTCGATGTACCCATAGGTCCAATCGGCTTTGTACAGGGTCTTGAGTCGGGCGCTCGTCCACGATCCCTTGTCGTTCAAGGCCGTGATGTTGAGCGCGCCGCCCTTAACGAACGAATTCTCGCGCGTATTCGTGTAGACCTGAAGCTCTCCATTGCCCCAGCCGTTCCCGCCGACGGAGTAGTCCCACTTGTCGGGGTTGGGCGCGCCGTCCGAGTCGAACTCGTCGGACCAAACGAGGGAGTACCCCTCGGGGACGGCGCTCACGATTGGCTCGGCGGGTTTTTCCGCGCACGAGGAAAGCACAACGGCGGCGAACAAGACGATCGCCATGAAGGCGATCCGAGCCGAATCGCGAACGATATGCATACCACTCATTCCATCCCCCTTATACGTTGAACTTAAAGAACATGACGTCACCGTCTGCCACCACGTAGTCGCGGCCTTCCTGCCGATACCGTCCCGCCTCGCGAATCTTCTGCTCGGTCCCGTGCTTAACGAAATCGTCGAAGCTATACACCTCGGCCTTGATGAAGCCTTTCTCGAAATCGGTATGGATGACGCCGGCGGCCTTCGGCGCGGTATCGCCCGCGTGAATGGTCCACGCGCGGCACTCGTCCTCGCCCGCGGTGAAGAAGGTGCGGAGCTTCAGCAGATGATAGGCCGCGCGCGCGAGCGAGGCGAGACCCGATTCCGTAAGCCCGATCTCGGCGAGGAAAGCGAGTTTCTCATCCTGGCTCTCGAGGTCGGCGAGCTCCGCCTCGAACTTACCGCAGATGACGACGACGTCCGCGCCCTCGCGCTCGGCGATGCGGCGCACCGTCTCGATGTGCGCGTTCCCGGCCTTCATCCCCTCTTCGTCGACGTTGCAGACGTACATCTGCGGCTTCATCGTGATCAAGTGGCAGTCGTAGATCGCGGCGCGCTCGTCGTCGGTAAGCTCGGCCTCGCGGGCGGCGCGCCCCTCCTGCAAGAGGGGCCTGATCTTGCCGATCGCGGAAAGGACGACCTC
>JAKPSR010000118.1 GCA_029571425.1 Spirochaetota bacterium
TCGGTGTTGGTAAGCAGGGTTATGAGGGTTTTTAGGAATTGGCTGAGTATCCAACTGGCGAGGGCGGCGAGAAAAACCGGGTTATGGACGAGCAAATACGCCTGTTGGAAAACCACGCGCTTCATTTGATATTATTCTGGCGAAAAGAGCCCTTTTGTCAAGGGGAACCAACCATGCCCGCAGCTTTTCTGGTATACTGACGCGATGGAATTTCAGGGATTTCGGGCGGAACGGGACGATGACGGGCGGAGGCTAGACCGCGTCCTCAGGCGTTTTTTGCCGAACCTTCCGCTTTCTGCGGTATATCGACTCATCAGGCGCGGACTCGTTCGCGTTAACGAAAAACGGGCCTTGCCGGAGGCGCGGATTAAGGAAGGCGACCTGCTTTCCATCGCCTCGGGCGCGCTGGATGGCTCCCCGCTCGCCGAGATTCCACCCAAGATCGCGTCGTCGATTCCCTCCCTCATCGAGCTTGCCCGATCCGACGATCTTCTGTTCCTGTCCAAACCGGCCGGGGTGCCGACGCACGGCCCGGGGAGCCTCGCAGACCTCGTCCTCGCGCGGGAAGGCTCTGGCCATTCCCTGTCGTTTGCGCCCGGCCCACTCCACCGCCTTGACCGCGACACGACCGGCGTCATCGCGTTTTCGCTCAGCCTCCAGGGCGCCCAGTGGTTTACCCAGGCTATCCGCGAGCGGCGCCTCGACAAGCGATACCTCGCCGTCCTTGGGGAAAGCCTTGAGACGGGTGCCGTATGGCGGGATCCGTGCGATGACGGGAAGGACATGGCTTGCGAGGCCCGTCCGCTCGCTCGCTCGCGGGTTTACGGCATCGACGCGACGCTTGCCCTCGTCCGGCTCATCACGGGAAGGAAGCGGCAGATTGGCTGCAGGCAGCCTCGCGGGGTATGCCCTTGCTCGGCGACGTGAAACATGGATCCCGATTCCCCGGGCCCTACCTCCTGCATGCGTGGAGGCTTTCGCTCCCGGATGACAGACCCGCCGGCGTACCGGCGGAGGTCGTCGCCCCCCTCCCCGACCGCATGAGGGAATTTATCCGAGAGAATTACGGCGTCGACACGCTTGCGCACCTCGACCGCGGGGATTTATACTGGGCATAGGATGAAGAGCATCAGCGACCTCTACTGGTTTTTCAAGGGCGTTAAGGTATACGCCCTCGTCGGGGACAGCGGCACCGGAAAGAGCTTCCGGTCCAAGCTCCTCGCGCAGAAGTACGGGATCGAGCTCATCATCGACGACGGCCTGCTCATCAAGGACGACAAGATCCTGGCCGGCCACTCGGCGAAGCGCGAGCAAACCTTCCTCGCGGCGGTTCGCGTGGCCCTCTTCGACGACAAGGAGCACCGCGACACGATCGCCCGTGCGTTGCAGGGCCAGGCATTCAAGAAGGTCCTGATCCTCGGCACCTCCGAGAAGATGGTCAACAAGATCGCCGCGCGCCTCCAGCTGCCGCAGCCGCAGAAGATCATCCACATCGAGGAGATAGCGACGCAGGAGGAGATCGAGAAGGCCATCAGGTCGCGCCGCGTCGAGGGAAAGCACGTGATACCTGTCCCCTCGATCGAGGTCCAGAGAAACTATCCGCAGATATTCTACGACCGCGTCCGCGTGCTGCTCAAGCGTAAGCAGACCCCGATACCCGGCGTCGCGCACGCGAAGGTGTACGAGAAGTCCGTCGTCCGACCCGAGTTCTCCAAGACCGGGAAGGTCACGATCTCCGAGGCGGCCTTAAGCCAGATGGTCATCCATTGCGTCGAGGAGTTCGACGCGCAGATCAGGATCAAGAAGCTCACGATAAAGAGCGACGCGCAGGGATACCGGCTTATCATCGTCATCGACGTCCCGTTCGGGACCCAGCTGACGGGGAAGATCCATAAGATGCAGGAGTACATCGTCGAGAACATCGAGCGGTTCACCGGCATCCTAATAGAGGACGTGCACATCATTATCGATAAGATAACGAAGAACTGATCCCGGGCGCCCTCGTGCGTGCGGCTGGTCGAAAAAAAAGGAGCGAACATGAAAAGGATTTGCGTGCTGGTACTCCTAGTCGTCTGCGGGCTCGCCGCGGCCGAGCAGCAGTTTACCTTTGGGCACTACAGTTTTGTCTGCCCCGACGGGCAGGACCCGGCGCAAGTCGAGCGCGCGGCCCGCTCGTTCAACGCGGTCCGCGCGCGCTTCGCGGAGGTCTTTCATTTCGACCCCGCGACGGACCGCGCTCCCTCGCGCGTCGTCATTCTCGCGGACAAGGCCTCGTTCGACGCCTACCTCCGTGAGCGCATCGGCGAGACGCGGGGCGACTTCATCTTCCTTAAGTACGCGCGCCCCGAAAGCTCGGAGCTCGTGATCTTCAATCAGTCAGCCAGCGCCGCCTCGCCC
>JAKPSR010000158.1 GCA_029571425.1 Spirochaetota bacterium
GACGCAGCCCCGGACGAGTATCGACAGCTCATCCATACCGTGGCCCTCGCGGACATGATGGTCCATTACCTATTGGAATCGGTGGAATACTACCAAATCGAGCGAAGGCTCCTCGAGCAATTTCGCTTCAGCTCGGAAGACCAGTTCCGCCGCGTGTGCGAGCACTTTCAGAACGGTTTTGAGGCGGACAAGTCCAAGTAGGCCACCCACGCGCGCAAGAGAATACCGAACGCGACGCCAACGTTCAGCGACGCCTTCATCCCGCCCATCGGGATGGTAACCCGGCGCGGCCCCGCGCGCGCGAGTGCTTCCGGGCTCACCCCTAGCTCCTCGGAACCCACCACCACGATCCCGCACTCCGGGAACTCAAACTCGTCGATCGGCACGCCGCCCGTCTCGAGGGCGAACAGAGGCACGTCGTTCGGAAGCTCCGCGAGAGACCGCCGTTCCCAGGGGACGAGGTCGACAGCGCCCATCGCCGAGCGGATGGCGCGAGGATGGTCGGGCGGCGCGCAAAGCGGCGAGACGTACACACGCTCGGCGGCAAAGGCCTCGGCGGTACGAAAAATCGACCCAACGTTGAACGGGGAACGAACGTCCTCGACGAAGACGCGCACCCCGGCGCGGAAGGGTCGACCGGGCACGCCAGAGCCGCTCGCCGCGCCGATGGGCCGTCGACTCGATGGCTCGGCCCGACGCGAGGCTTCGTGATAGGGCAGCGAGTCGCCCGGCTGCACAAGATCCCACTCCCCGGGGAAAAAGCCGCTCGCGGCGAGAACCGCGTGCCGGGCGCAATTCGCCGCGCGCCGGGCGTCGAGAGCGGGCGAGCCGAGGAAGTCGGCAAGCTCCGCCGCGGCTACGGGATGTAGCTTCGGGTCAGCCGCCGCGAGCTCCAATAGGCCACGAAGGTAGTCTTGGTCGACGGGCTCGCCCGAGGCCAAGGACGCCTCCATCGCGCCGATGCAAAGCGCCAGCTTCCGCCGCCGCTGGCCCGGTTCCAACGAGGATAGCTTGCGCAAGGGAATCATCAATAGGCCTGTTTTATCAAGTCGAAAAGGTCGTCGCCGGACATCGCCCGCGGAATATAGTTCATCAGGTCCAGGGCGGCCGCGTCTTCGGCCGCGGGCACGAGCTGGTTGATCGAGAGCCCGAGGTCCTTGAGCCTCGTCGGAATCCCGGCGAGCGCGAGCCTGCGGCGCATATCGTCGATCGCCGCGCGGGCGCAGTCCCCGGCGCTCTGTCCGGCGACCGCGACGCCGAGCATCTTCCCGATCGTGGCGATCCTGTCGACGCGGGAGCGGGAGGCATCCTCCATCACGTAGGGTAAGAGGACGGCCGAGACGAGGGACGTCGGCGTCTTATACCGCGCGTTGCAGGCGAGCGAGATCGCGGTCGCGACGCCCGGCGAGCTGACCGACACGCCCATCGACGAGAGACACCCGCCCTGCGAGATCAACATCTCCGTCGGCGTGCCAACGAGCTTGCTCTGTTCGGGATCCAGCGCGAGGAGCAGGATCTCGATGGCCTTTCCCAAAATGGTCTCCGAGAAGAAATTCGACTTCGTGGAGACGTATCCCTCGACGGCGAGCGCGACGGCGTGGAAGACCATCGACGTCGCCGTGTTCGGGGACATATGCATGTAAAGGTTCGGGTCGATGACGACGGCCTTGCAAAGGGCGCTCTGCGTCTTCATCAGCTTGACCTGGCGATTTCGCGCGTCGATCACGGCGGTGCGATCCGAGAACATGAAGGGGTCACGGCAGGTTGTCGGTACCTCGACGTAGGGAAGCGCGCCCGAATACGGTTGGGCGCCGACCAGGTAGTCGAACACCTCATGGGTCTCGTTGTAGAGCGAGGCGACGGCGCGGCCCAACGAGGCGGTCTTAACACCGCCAAGGGAAATCACCCCGTGAACGTGGGCGCCCCGGGCGAGCGACAGGGCTTGCTCGAGGGTGGCCGAAGTGGCCGCCGAGGGCACGTCGTCAAAGACGAAAACGGAAATACCCTTTTCCTCGAGGGCCGCAACCGCCTTCTCGATGATGCCGAATTCCTTGAGAATCGGGTCGGTGATCAGCATATAGTGGGAGCCA
>JAKPSR010000173.1 GCA_029571425.1 Spirochaetota bacterium
CCTTGTCGAAGGCCTCGCCGACCGCGTCGTCTATCGTGGTGCCGAGCACCTCGACCTCGTCGAAACCGGACACGCGGCAAATGATCGAGTGGCCGCCCGAGACGAGGAGGCCTAGGTAGGGATAGGGGATTTCCGCGGCGAGATGCGCGGCGTACAGGTGCCCGAGCATGTGATTGACCGCGACGAATGGCTTGCCCGTCGCCCACGCGAGGGTCTTCGCGAAGGTAAGCCCGACGAGAAGCGATCCCATCAGCCCGGGGCGGCTCGTCGCCGCGATCCCGTCAATCTCGTCGATCGAGAGCCCCGCGTCGGCGAGGGCCTGCTTGGCCACGGGCAGTATCCACTCGGCGTGCTTCCTGCTCGCGATCTCGGGAACGACGCCGTTGTAGGTCGCGTGGAACGGTATCTGGGTCGCGACAACGCTCGAGAGTATTTCGCGGCCGTCCTCGACGACGGCCGCCGCGGTCTCGTCGCAGGAACTCTCGATCCCGAGAACCTTCATTCCGCGAGGTCCTTATCGGTGGCGACGCGCGCGATCGTCGAGAGGGAAAAGCCCTTGCTCGCGAGTTCGGGGTACATATCGGTCAGTATCGCGGCGAGCTCGTTCGACCATATGTGGCCGATCATCACCGCCGCGCCCTTTCGCTCCGCTATCTTCATGCCGGTATACACCGCCTCGACGATGGAGTCCCGATCCTGTATGTTATCTAAAAACACTGCACGCTCCCATATCGTAAAACCGCGCTCGCGCGCGACCAGAGGCGCCACTGTCTTCGCGTTCGTCCGCGAATCCAGGAAATACATACCGCTCTCCCGCGCCACGTCAAGCACTACGCCCATCGCCACCCTGTCAGCCGTGATAAGCGAGCCTTCGTGGTTATTGATCCCCGAAACGGGTCCGAGTTCCGCGAGATTTTTTTGAATTTGATCGCGAATCGCAGCCGGGGTCATGCCTTCGCGTATCGCGCCTGGCCCCGGATCCATCGTCTTGTTGATCGCCTGCATCGGCTGGTGCAGGATCACTTCCTTCCCGGCCGCGCGCGCCGCACGGGCCGCATCTTTAGAATACTGCAATCCGGGCAAAACGGCAATAGTGCACGGGAACGGAAGGCGGAGAAAGGGCTCGAGCTGGGCGAGGTTGTGCCCGGCGTCGTCAAAGACGAAAATAAGGGTCCCGCGCGACTTTCCGGGCCGCGGTCGCTCGGGCGGGGACGACGGGACAGTCGGGATCGGGGAACGGGCCGGAGGAGGAGTCGGTTTCGCGGGGCGGGTTGGGGCCACCGAGGGAGTGGAGACAACTGACGGGGTCGTATGCGTCGGGGCGGGACCGGGCCGCGCTGCGGGCCGCGCTGCGGGCCGCGTTGCGGGGGCCGGATCGGGCGCAACCGCGACCGGCGCGTCTACGGTCACGGGCCGGGTCACGGGCTCTGTAGGAGGATTGAGCGAAAAGCGGGTAAATAAAACGGCGAGCGAGGCCCCGATAATCACGGCGAGAACGACCAGATTGGTCTTCAGCTCGCCCGACGACAGCCGGTGACGCCGTTTCGGGGCGGCGCGGGGGCGTCTTTTTCTGGCGGGCGGCTTGCTCATAGCCCGCAAGGATAAAGACTCACCCCCGGCCTGTCAACCGACCGAATCAGCCGTATACGAGCTCGCGCATCAACTGGGAATGCGCCTTGAGCTTCCGGATGGCACGAAGCTCAATCTGCCGGATCGTCTCTGCGGAAACCCCGTACTGCTTCCCGATCGTCTTAAGGGTCACGTTCTTTTCCTCGTTCTCGAGGTTAAAACGGCGGATCATGATGTCCCGCTCGCCCTCTTTAAGCTCGCCGAGGATCTTCCGCACGCAGTCCTGCGTGTACTGGCGCATGAAAATCTCCTCAGGATTGTAGGTCGTGTCCGGGATCAAGTCCTTGAGGGAAACCGACTCCTCCTCGTCGATCTGGACGTCGAGGCTGGTAACGGCGGCCGAGCAGCTGACGATGTCGGCGACGTCCGCCGGGTCTATCGAAAGCTCGGCGGCGATCTCCTCGTTCGTCGGGGCGCGGGAATGGCGCTGATAGAGCTCGGCCGAAACCCGGCGGATCCGGGACACGAGCTCCTCCTTCCGGAACGGGAGGCGGATCAGGCGGCGCTTATTGGCGATCGCCCGGGTAATCGCCTGCTGAATCCACCAGCACGCGTAGGTGGAGAACCGAACGTTATAGGTGAATTCGTACTTCTGGGCGGCCGTGATTAACCCGAGGTTCCCTTCCTGAATGATATCAAGAAGGTGCAGGTCCGGGGCCACGTACTTTCGCGCGATGTTGACGACGAGGCGCAGATTAGACTCAATAAGTTTCTTTCGCGCCTCAAGGTCACCCGCCTGGATTTTCTTCGAGAGGTCGATCTCCTCATCGAAATTGAGAAGCGGGTACTTGCGAATCTCGCGTAGGTAGTCTTTGACGGAATCTTGGTCACTCATACAAACCCCCGCCTTTATCAAGCAAGAAGCGTGCCAAGTTAACCAATGTTTCTATAAAAAGAAATAACTCATTACATTGTAATAAGTTATTGCGGACAACAATACAGAACCATACAGTTTAGAGTATCTTTTTTTATACGACTACGCGCGGTAGGTGTATACTTTCCCGTCAATTCCCGTCACGCGAAGGGTATCCGAATTTGGCATACGGTCAGCCTCGATCAAGGCGAGCTCGGATAAGGGGTACTTCCCTCCCCCGCCGGGCAAATCGACCGCGTACACCGGGAGGGATAGGCCCGAGCAAAGCCGACGGAGTTCTCGCCAGATTGAAAGCCCATCGGACAGGGGAACCCGAAAGTGCGCGGTTCCGGGGGCTAGATCGCATTGAAACAGATATCCGGGCTTTATCCCGAGGGCGACAAGTTGGTTGAAAAGCGTGGCAAGGACCCGGGGCTCGTCGTTGATTCCCTTCAATAATACGGTTTGGCTCTGAATCGGTATCCCCGCGTCGAGAACGCGCGCGAAGGCGGCGCGTTGGGCGCTCCCAAGCTCGGCGGGATGGTTGACGTGAGGAATGAGCCACAGCGGGCGTACGCCGCGAAGGAAGCCGACGAGGGACTCGGAGAGACGCTCGGGGGCGAAGATTGGGGCGCGGGTGCAAAGGCGGATCACCAAGCTGGGCCTGACCGAGCGAATTCGCGCGAGCAAGTAGCGAAGCTCTTCCTCGGTCCCGGTCAGGGGATCACCGCCCGAGACGAGGATTTCCTCTACCTCGCCATTGGAGGAGAGATATGAAAGCACCGGTTCGAGCTCGTCTTCGCCGATGAAGCCCTCGGCGCGGGAGGTGTACCCGCGGCGAAAGCAGTACCGGCAATAACCAAGGCAGCGCCCGCTCGACAAGAGCAGGACCCGATTGCGGTATTGATGGACAAGACGCGGGGTGACGAGGTAGCGCGCCTCACCGAGTGGGTCGGCGCTCTCATTAGGAGAGACGACGCCTTCGGGGTCGGATGGCTCCACTTGGCGGCGCAGAGCCGCCTCGGCCGGGGTCCCCAGCGCCGCGTTTATGAGGACGCGATAGGCAGCCGGGACGGACACGGGAAGGCTAAACGCCCCGGGGTCGTCCGAGGGATTGGCTTCGCGCCAATCCCCGAAGCCGTCTTTAGGCATCCGCGCCGCCGAGCATCACGAGGGCCATGACGCACGCGTCGCCGACGAGGTTCTCGAGCACGCAGTACTCGTCGCCCTGGTGGGCGGTCTCGTCCATCCGGCTCCAGACCACGGCGTCGAAGCCCGCCTTGCGGAGGCTTGCGCATACCGTGCCGCCGCCGATGCCGATCGGGCGAGGCTCGACCCCGTAGACCGAGCGAACGGCGCGGGAGAGTACGCCGACGACGCGCGCGTCGGCGGGCGTCGCGGGCGACTCTGCCGCCTGCTCCTCCGTCCACTCGATCGTGACGCCGCGCTCCGCCTCGACCGCGCGGGCGATCCGGGCGACGTCGGCGCGAACTCGCTCGAGGGGATACGCCGGCAGGATGCGGCAATCGACGCAAAAGACGTCGTCGCCCGGGATGGTGTTGACGTTCGGGACGTTCGCCTCCTTCTTCGTCGGCTGGAAGGTGGAGCGATCGGGGTCGAACAGGGGATCGCGCCGGTCGTAGGCGGCCTCGAGCGCGTTAATCCTGAGGGCGAGGTCGCAGGCGGCGAGATGGGCGTTCACGCCCTGGTCGGGACGCGACCCGTGGGCTTGCACGCCGCGGGTATGGAAGCGGAGCCACAGGAGGTTCTTCTCCGCGACCTCGATCGTGCCGCCCTCGGCGTCGCCGCCGTCGGGCACCAGGATCAAGTCCTCCTTTCGGAAGAGGTCGCGCGCGGATAGGAGGTACCTGATGCCGTGGGCGGAGCCCACCTCCTCGTCGGCGACGAAGAGAAGCTTGATCGTGCGGGCGGGGACGATCCCGGTCTCGACGAAGGCGCGGGCGGCGAAGATCGAGGAGACGAGGCCCTGCTGGTTGTCCTCGACCCCGCGCCCGTAGAGGCGCCCGTCGCGCTCGACGACCGTCCAAGGATCGCTCGTCCACTTAGAGAGCTCGCCCGCCGGCACGACGTCGAGATGGGTCATCACCCATACGCGCGAGGTATCGTCGCGGCCGGGCACGGTGGCGATCAAGTTGGGGCGCGAGCCTGAGGGCACGCGTGGGTCGGGCGAGTCGATCCGCTCGAGGGTATCGATACCCCAGCGCCGAAGGAAGGACTCAAGCACCTTGCATTTCTCGAGCTCGCCGGTCCCGCCCGACTCGGGCGCGAGCGCGGGCACCGCGGTAAGGGCGCGCTGAAGCTCGACCATCTCGCGAACCCTGCCCCGGATATCCGCGTCGAGCCGCTCTCTATCGGTCATCGAGCCGCCTCCTTCCCGTCGGGGCCGTAGTGCCCGTACACCCTCCACGTCGACGAGACTAGGGTGTCGACGTCGGAGCGGGTCGCCTCCCAGCCGAGGAGCTCTCTCGCGCGCGCGGAGGTAGCGTAGCAGGCGGCGGGATCGCCGGCTCGGCGGCCGACGGCGCGGGCCTGGATCGGCCGGCCGGTCACGCGGCGCGCGACGGCGAGCATCTCGGCGACCGAGATGCCGCGCTCGCTCCCGAGGTTGACGGTAAGGCTCTCGCCCGTCCGCTCGATCCGCTCGAGCGCCTTGACGTGCGCGTCGGCGAGGTCGGAGACGTGAACGTAGTCCCTGATGCAGGTACCGTCGCGGGTATCGTAGTCGTCGCCGAAAATCTGGAGCTCGTCCCGCCAGCCCGAGGCGACCTCCATGATGATCGGAAGCAGGTTCTGCGGATTCCGCTCGAGGCCGAGTATCTCGCCGTCGGGGTCGTAGCCCGCGGCGTTGAAGTAGCGGAGGGCCGCGTACTTAAGTCCCTTGAGCCGGTCGTACCAGCCGAGGATGCGCTCGATCTCGAGCTTGGTGAAACCGTAATAGTTCTCGGGGACGGTGGGATGGGCCTCGTCGATCGGGACGTATGTGGGCGACCCGAAGACCGCCGCGGTCGAGGAGAAGGCGAGCCTGAGGCAGCCCGCGGCGACGGCGGCGTTCAGGATGTTGATCGTTCCGGAGATGTTGTTGACGGAATACTTCTCAGGCTCCGCCATCGACTCGCCGACCGCCTTGAAGGCGGCGAGGTGAACGGCCGCGTCGAAGCCGCGCGCGAAGGCGGCGCCGATCTCCTCGGGCTTCTGGATGTCCCCGACGATGAGCTCTACGCCGGGGAAGAGGTTTCGCCGCTGCCCGCTCGAGAGGTTGTCGAATACGACGGGCTCGTGCCCCGCGCGCCGGAGCGCCTTGACGACGTGGCTTCCGATGTACCCCGCCCCGCCGATGACTAATACCTTCATGATGTTCTCCTTTACGCCGACGCGACGCGCTCCCATTCCGCGGTGAGCTCGTCGAGCCGCGCGCCGAGCGCCTCGATCTCCCGCTGTGTCGCCCGGCTCTTCTCCGCGTTCGCGTACACCGCCGGGTCGGCGAGCCGCGTCTCCAATTCCTTGATGCCCGCTTCGGCGGCCTCTATCTCGGCGAGGAGTCGTTCCTCCTCGCGCTCGCGCTTGCGCCGCTCTGCCTTGAGCCGCTTCTCTTCCTCGTATGAGCCGGCCCGCGGCGTCGCGTCGGCGAAAGGCTTGCCTTCCGCCGCCTTTGCGGCGCCACGCCGAACCGCGCCCCCCGCCTCCTCGCCCGATTCCTCGCGCGCGATCCGCTCAAGGTAGTAGCGATAATCGCCGGGGAAACTCCGCACCCGCGACGGGGAACCGGGTTCCGACGCCGTAAGCTCGAGGACGCGAGTCGCCAGCGACTCGATGAAGGCGCGGTCGTGCGAGACGAAGACCACGGTGCCGCCGAAGCGCGCGAGGGCGTCGAGGAGGACGTCCTTCGAGTGGAGGTCGAGGTGGTTGGTCGGCTCGTCGAGGATCAATAGGTTGATCGGCTTGAGAAGGAGCCTGAGGAGGGCGAGCCTGCTCTTCTCGCCGCCGGAGAGGACGCTAACCTGCTTGTAGACGTCGTCGCCGCGGAAGAGAAAGGCGCCGAGCATGTCGCGCAGGCGCGGCACGAGTTCCGTCGGCGCCTCGGCCTCGAGGAGGTCGAGTATGCGTTCGGGGCCAACGAGGGTCTCCGCGTTGTCCTGCGAGAAGTAGCCGAGGCTCACCCCGGAGCCGAGCGCGATCGTGCCCGCGTAGTCGCGGTCGACGCCGGCGAGGGCGCGGAGCAGGGTCGACTTGCCCGCGCCGTTCCGGCCGACGACGACGAGCCGCTCGCCCTTCTCGACCGTGAGGTCGAGCCCGGCGATCACGGAGCGGCCGCCGTAGCTCTTGCCGAAGCCCTCGGTCGTGACGACGAGCCTGCCCGAGTGCGGGGCCGGGGGAAAGGAGAAGCGCATCCGCTTGAGGCTCTCCGGTATCTCGATCCGCTCGATCTTCTCGAGCTGCTTGATGCGTCCCTGGACCATCGCGGCCTTCGAGGCGTTGTACCGAAAGCGGCGGATGAAGTCCTCGATCTTGGCGATCTCTTCCTGCTGCTCCTCGTAACGTTTGACGAGGGAGTCGAGCTCGGCCGCGCGGAGGCGCTCGTAATTCGTGTACGTCCCCTGGTAGCGCTTCACGCGCCCGCCGAAGAGTTCGTACACCTCGTTGACGGTGACGTCGAGGAAGTACCGGTCGTGGCTGACGATCAGGAAGCCGCCGGGGAAATCGCGGAGCCAGTCCTCGAGCCAGGAGCGGGCCTCGAGGTCGAGGTAGTTCGTCGGCTCGTCGAGGAGGAGGATGTCCGGGCGCTCGAGGAGGAGCTTGGCGAGTGCGACGCGCATCTGCCAGCCGCCCGAGAACTCCTCGACGGGACGCCCCATGTCGGCGAGCGAGAAGCCGAGGCCGACGAGCACCTGCTCGGCGAGCGAGCGGCGGCGATGCCAACCGGACTCGTCGAGGGCGACCTGCGCCTCGTGGTGCTCGGCGAGGAGTCGCGCCTCGCGCGCGGCGTCCGGCGAGCCGGCGAGTTCCTCGCCTATCTCCTCGAGCCGGCGCTCGAGCTCGGCTGCGCGGGCGAAGGCGGTCT
>JAKPSR010000177.1 GCA_029571425.1 Spirochaetota bacterium
GAGAACGCGGGATTTAGTTCCGTCATATCCGTCGAGATCAGCACCGAGGCCTACGACATCGAGGGGCTTTCGGGACGATTCCCCGGCGTCAGGTTTCTCGTTCCTCTCGAGCAAGTGACCGTGGGCGAGATGATCAATACCGCGATGGCCGAGACCGACTCACCCTTCGTACTCGTCCTGTGGAACGACGTAAAGCTCTCTCCGGCCGGGCTCGGTCCCCGTCTCTTCGAGCGGGTGCACGAGGCAAACCAGCTTTGCGTGTGCCCCGTTCTCCTTGGTCCCCGGCTCGAGCCCTTGCCCGTGCAGATGACGCCAGCCCTGCAGGGGAACTCCTTCCTCGTGGAGCCGATGCCCTGCGTTAAGGACAACTCCCCGACGGTTTATCCATTCGACTTCATGGGCATCTACGGCCGCGAGCGTTTCGTGCGGCTCGGCGGCTTCGACCACACGATCAAAAATCCTTATTGGCAAAATCTCGATTTCGGGTTTCGAGCCCATCTCTGGGGCGAGCGGATCACGATCGCCGGGGGATTTCGCCTTACGTACGACGCCGAGGCGCCCGCCGAGGACGTGACGGCAGACGCCTCATACGAGCGGTTTTATCTTAAGAATCTCGCGCCGGTCTATCGTCGCGACGCGGCTTCCTTGCCGCTCTCACGCTTCCTTCCCTGGCTTCCCCGCTCGGGGATGAATCCCTTTGACGCCTTGTCGGGCTTTGCGGCCGCTCGGCGCTGGGTCGCGCTTAACCGATATCGGTTCGTCAGGGACGCGCGCGACTTAACGTCCGATTGGGAGCCGATGGTCCAATGAATTGCGTCGTCGTCCAGGCGCGTCTCGACTCGACGCGCCTTCCGAAGAAAGCCCTGCTCGACCTGAGGGGAAAGCCCGTCATTCTGCGAGTCATGGAAAACCTTAGGCGCATCCACGCCGACATTCACGTCCTCGCCTGCGACGAGGCGTCCGAGCATGCCCTCGCGCCCCTCGCCGATGCGGCGGGCTTTCGGTGCATCGCCGGCCCGAAGGAGGACGTCCTTGAGCGGTTCTGCCTCGTCGTCCGAAAGACCGGGGCTGATACCATACTCCGCGCGACCGGCGACAATCCGTTCCTGCTGATCGACGCGGCGCAGCAGAGCCTCGTCCGCTTTCACGCCCTCGCCCAGAACGGCGCGGGCGTCGATTACTTCACCTACGCCGGGCTTCCGCATGGTTGCGGGGTCGAGGTGTTGTCCGCCCGCGCCCTCTTGAAGGCGGCCGTGCTGACCCAATCGACCTACGAGCACGAGCACGTCGGTCCCGCCCTTTATAACCACCCAGACAGTTTTCGCGTCGCGCGGGAACAGGCCCCCTCGGTATGGTATCGCCCCGAGATGCGCACGACGATCGACACCAGGGACGACTACGAGCGCGCGCTTCTCGCCGCCGACTATCTCGGGCGGAACGCCTCGGGGCTTCCCGCGTCGACTGCCGAGGTCTTCGCCGCCTTCGACTACGTAGACCGAACCGTGCTCCTCGTGCCGTCGCTGCGCGAGGGGAGGGGGACCGGCCACCTCCGTCGGCTCGTGGATCTCGCGATCGCGCTCCGCGAGCGCCGTCGCTGCCTCCTGTACGTTCCCGCCTCCTCGCCCGCGTGGGTCGGGCCGCTGATCCCGGCCGAGCTCCACGACGCGATCGTTGATGAGCTTCCCTGCCGGGCCCACCTCGTCGTCCTCGATCGATTCCGCACTTCCCCGTCCGAGATGGCCGCGTTCCGATCAATCGGACCCGTCCTTGCCCTTGACGAGGGCGGGAAGGGCGCCGTCGATGCCGATTATCTCCTCGACGTCCTCCCGCGCCCGGCCGGCGTGCAGGTAAACGAGTCCGATCCTGGCTTGCTTGCCCTGCCTCTCGCGCGGCGATCCGGCGACCGGCGATTCCACTGGCCTGGCACGCCCGGATCGACGAAGGTATTAGTTGCCCTCGGCGGCGAAGACGCCGTGGGCTATACGGTTTCCGCCGCGCGTTCGCTCGCCGTTCTCGGGTATCGGGTTACCGCCCTGGTTCCGTCGGGTATCGACTCGTCCGTCCTTCGCGCCGACGGCGCGCCGCCGGTCGAGGAGTTGCACGCTCCGGTTCCCGGCTTGCGGGAGCGCCTCGCCGAATTCGACCTCGTCGTTACCCATTACGGATTCACCGCTTTCGAGTCGCTCGCCGCGGGAACGCGCGTCCTTCTCCTTTCCCCGACGGCCTATCATCTGAAGCTCGCGCGTTCCTATGGATTCGCGTCATTGCCGGTAGGCGTTCCTTCTGCCGAGGCCTTCGCCGTCGCGCTCGCTACCGCTCCCGCGGTTCCGGACGCCTCCTTCGCCGAGGGGCAGGCCCGAGTCCTCGGCGACCGCGTCGACCGCCTCGCCGGGCGCGCTTCCCTCGCGTGCCCGCTTTGTCAGTCCCGCCATCGGGAACCGAAACCCTTCCGCTTCGTCGACCGCACCGTCTCGCGTTGCGCCTCCTGCGGTATGCTCTACCTTTCGTTCAGCGCCCACGAGGCTCCGCGCTACGGCTCGGAGTATTTCTTCGAGGAATACCGCCGACAGTACGGAAAGACGTATCTCGAGGACTTCGAGTCGATACGCGCGCAAGGCGCCCGGCGGGTGGCGATTATCGACCGCATCGCCTCGCAGACGCGTATCGTCGGCCATGGCGAAGAGCGTCGTCTCGTCGACGTCGGTTGCGCCTACGGTCCTTTCCTCGCGGCGGCTCGCGACGCGGGGTGGTCCCCGGTCGGCACGGACGTCTCCGTCGACGCGGTATCGTACGTGAACAATACCCTCGAGATACCGGCGGCCGTCTCCTCCTTTCCCGCGCCCGATCGCGAAGGGTTGCTCGACTCGCGGCGCTTTCACGCCCTGACCCTTTGGTTCGTGATCGAGCACTTCGAGGATCTTGAGGGCGTGCTGAACCGGGCGCGAGAGATGCTCGTTCCCGGAGGCATCCTGGCGTTCTCGACCCCGTCCGCGCGCGGCGTATCGGCGCGGAAGGGTCTTCGATCGTTCCTCCGCGCGAGCCCCAACGACCACTACACGATTTGGGATCCCGCGCGCGTTCGCAGGCAGCTCGCGCGCTACGGTTTTTCCGTCCGTCGCGTTATCTCGACCGGCCACCACCCGGAGCGATTTCCGCTGTCGGCCAAGCTCGGCTCGGGTCACTCCCTGTCCCGGGTCTTGCGGCCGCTCAACGCCGCGCTGAGCCGCCTCTGTTCCCTCGGCGACACCTTCGAGGTATACGCCATCAAGCGTGGCACGATGAAGGACGTCGAATGAAGAAACGAGTGCTGATACTCGGCGCGGGCCCGATGCAGGCCGTCGCCATCAACGCCGCGCATGACCGCGGCTGGGAGGTCGTCGCCGTAGACGGCAACCCGAACGCCCCCGCCCGCCTGCTCGCCGACTTGTTTGAGCCGATCGATCTGAAGGATCGCGCGGGGCTCGCCTCGCTCGCCGCCAGGCTCGCGGCGGAGGGCGGCCTTGACGGCGTCTTCACCGCCGCGACCGACTTCTCCGCCTCGGTCGCCCACGTCGCTGAGGCGGCGGGCCTTCCCGGCCACAGTCTCGAGGCGGCGCTCAACGCCTCGGACAAGTTGCGCATGCGCGCCCGGTTTCGCGAGGCTGGCGTTCCTTCCCCCCGGTTCGTCGGGGTCGACGCAGAATCTGCCTCACGCCTCGCCGCGCTGATGGAAGGGGAGGGGATCGCCTTCCCCATCGTGGTGAAGCCCGTCGACAACATGGGCGCCCGCGGCTGCCGGCGAGTGGACCGCGCGACCGACGCACCCGCCGCGCTCGCGGACGCCATCCGCTATTCCCGGTCCGGCCAGGCCATCGTCGAGGAATACATGGAGGGCCCCGAGTTCTCGATCGAGGCTCTCGTCTTTGACGGGAAGGTGCACCTCACCGGCCTCGCCGACCGGCACATCTTCTTTCCGCCTTATTTCGTCGAGATGGGGCACACGATGCCGACGGAATTCCCCGCCGAGGACCGCGCCGCCCTGGTTCGCGTCTTCGAGGCCGGGATTCGCGCGCTTGGCCTTACCCACGGGGCCGCGAAGGGCGACGTTAAGCTGACCCCGCGCGGCCCGATGATCGGGGAGATCGCCGGTCGGCTCTCCGGCGGGTATATGTCCGGATGGACCTTCCCGTACGCCTATGGGATCGACCTCACCGGTTCGGCCTTGGAGTTAGCCGTCGGCCTACGCCCTCGTTCGCTCGCGCCCACGCATGAATGGGTAAGCGCGGAACGCGCGTGGATATCGATACCCGGCATCGTCTCGGCCGTGCACGGCCTCGAGCGCGCCCGCGCCCTTCCCTGGATGCGCGACGTCTTCCCTCGCGTTCGCCCGGGGGACGAGGTACGCTTCCCCGAGAACAACGTCGAGAAATGCGGTAACTGCCTTTCCGCCGCCCCAGTCCGCTCTGACGCCGTCCGAACGGCGGAGGAAGGCGCCAGGACTGTCGTCGTCAGGCTCGCGTCGCATAACCCGCGCACCGACGCCTTTCTCGCGGAAGGCCCCATCGGTGCCACGTCATTTCCCCCGGACGCCTTCGAGATTCCTGGCCTCGCGCGCGGGGAACTTGGGCGTGCTGGGCTCGTCGCCGGGCCCGAAGGCTGGCTGTTACCTACCCCGATCCTCGCTGCCCTCGATGGGCCGCGCGATTGGCAGGGACGCACGATTGCCGAGAGCCTCGCGCAGGCGGTT
>JAKPSR010000212.1 GCA_029571425.1 Spirochaetota bacterium
GGATGCAAACCCTTCATTCAAGCTATCCCGCCGAGATGGAGACCGGCTGGTTCTGGGCTGTCGACGCCGAGGACCGGCTGATCGTCTCCGCGCGCGGGGCGATCTCCGATGGGGAAAGCCTCTTCGGCCGAAACAAACCGATACTGGCGCGGCTCATCGAGGAACTCGTCAAGCAGCGGATCATCCGCCGCCCCCAGGCGATCAAGGTCGCGTAAGGAAAAGACGAGCGCTTGACCGGGCGTGAAAGCGGCCGTATCATCGAACGATGACTCATATGGAAAGAAAAGCGACCGAATGGTTGCATGGTCGCATCAGTCTTTGGCAAAACGAGGGTATCGTCGACGGCGAAACGGCGGAACGCTTGCGCGCCCGACATCCACTCCCTCCGCGCGCTCAGTCCCTCCGCCCGGCGACAGCCTCGATCGCCGCGCTCGGCGCCGCCTTCGTCGGTTTTGGGCTTATCCTGATCTTCGCGTGGAATTGGAAAGACTTCTCCAAGCCGACGCGCCTCGCGATATCCCTTACCCCTCTCGCCGCGAGCCTCGCCATACTCGCCTGGTCGACGCTGAGCCGCCGGCACGGCAAGGCGCTCGCGGAGTCCGCCGCGGTCTTTAACTCACTCGCCCTTGCCGCCGCGCTCGCCCTTATCGGGCAGGTATACCAAGTGCCGGGCGGGATCGACACCCTGCTCCTCCCGACGCTGGTACTCTTCCTGCCGGTGCTTCACCTCACCGGATCGCTCGCTGGCTTCGTCATCTATATGGTCGCCCTCGTCGTCTGGGCATGCGCCGCGCAGATCGCGGGCGGTAACGCCACCTTCTTTTGGGTCTTGTTGCCGGCCGCGCTCCCGCCCATCGTCGTTGGGTACCGCGCGAAAAGCCGCGAGCCGAGTCACCTCGCGCGGATATGGCTCACCCTCTTGGCCCTTTCAATATGCCTTGGGGTATGCCTGGAGAAGATCATGCCAGGCCTCTGGATCGTCGTCTATTCGTCGTTCTTCGCCCTCGTCTACCTCGCCGGGCACTGGCCCGCGTCCTCCGAGAGCGACGGCTTCTTGCCCGGGGTCGGCAAGCCCCTGCGGACCGCCGGCCTCGTCGGCCTCGTCGCCCTCGCCTTTATCCTCTCCTACTCGTGGCCCTGGGAGGAAATAGGATGGGAGTACAGTCGGGACAACTACAGTTTCGACGCGAGCCTCGCGTGGGTCGATTACGCGGTGACGGGCATCCTGTTCGGCGGGGCCGCCGTCCTTGGCGGGATCACCATGATTAAGCGACGGGCCTTTGGGTTGACGCTCTCCCTGCTGCCGCTCGTCGCGGCGGGAAGCTACGTCGTTCTCAGCGCCCTCGACGGCGAGTCGACGGGCCTCGCTGTCGTCAACGCCGCGGTGAACCTCTTTATCCTTCACGCCGGCGTCCTCTTGATCGTCTCGGGCGCGCGCCGTCGCCTGCTCGGCGAGGTGAATCTCGGCGCGTTCATCGTCGCCCTGTTGCTTCTCCTGCGATTCGTCTTCTCGGAATACTTCATCGAAAGCCTCCTTGCCCGCGGAATCGCCTTCGTGGCGACGGGCGCGGCCTTCCTCGCGATGAACCTTATCCTCTCGCGCGTCTTCGGGCGCGACGGCACGGAGTCGTCGACATGAAAAAAAACATAAAACTCGCCGTCCTCGCGGCGATCGTCGTTCTTCAACTTGGCCTCGTCGCACGGCAAATCGTCCGCTTCGAGGGAGCCCTCGCCTCGGGCGAGGAGATACGCCTGCGCATCGGCGGCTACGATCCTGTCGATCCGTTCCGCGGCCGCTACCTTCAGTTCTCCCTGACCGACGTTAGGCAAAGCGCCCTACCCTCATGGTTACTCGCCAAGAAACTCTCCGACAGGGACTGTTGGCTCAAGCTCGCCGGAACCGAGGCTGGATATCACGTCGTCGAGAGCGCCTCGCTTTCGCGCAAGGTTGGCAAGGGATGGATCGAGGTCCATTTCGACTCCGACGGAAGGCTCATCCCGCCGGTAAGCCGCTTCTACCTCAACGAGGAGGACGCGCCGCGCGGCGAGG
>JAKPSR010000231.1 GCA_029571425.1 Spirochaetota bacterium
TTCGAGTATCGGGGTATCCCCGTCTTGCCGACCTACCACCCAAGCGCCCTTCTCCGGGACGAGACCCTTAAGCGCCCCGCATGGGAAGACCTTAAGCGATTCCGCGCGCGCCTCGACGAGATCCTCGCCGACGGCGAGCCCTAAGGACCGGCGATGCCCCGCTGGGTCGAGGTCGTCCTCAACGTTCCCATTTTTCAATCGTTCACCTATCGCGCCGAACCGGAAAAGCCCGGAAAAGACCCGATCGACGGCCTCGTCGGCCGAAGGGTCGAGGTGCGCTTTGGCTCGCGGACGATGATCGCCTTCGCGGTGGGCGAGTCCGACGAGCTCCCCGCCGGATTTCCCCTCGCCGAAGACGCGATCAAGCCGATACTCCGAGTCGTCGACGCGGAACCCCTATTCGACGAGCGGGAGATCGCCCTGTCGCGATGGATCGCCTCGTTCTACCTATGCGCGCCGGGCGAGGCGCTCGCGGCCATGCTCCCCTCGGGCAAGCGTGAGGCAGACGGCCCGGGGATCGCCTTTGACGACGCGGACTTCTCGCGCCAGGAGCTCGAGCTCTCCGAAGAGCAGCGCGCGGCCGTCGACGGGATACTCGATCCCGCGGCCCAAACCCCCGCCTATCTCTACGGGCTCACGGGCACGGGGAAGACCGAGGTCTTCCTCCGCGCGGCCGAGGGGGTTCTCGCGCGAGGAAAAGGGGTTATCTACCTCGTCCCCGAGATCGCGCTGACCCATCAGGTCGTCGAGTCGGTCGTCGCCCGCTTCGGGAACGAGGCGGCCGTCCTTCACTCGGGGCTTACCGGGAGTAAGCGGCTCGCCGAGTGGATGCGGATACGCCGCGGCGAGGCGCGGATCGTCGTCGGGGCGCGTAGCGCGGTCTTCGCTCCCCTCCCCGACCTCGGGCTCATCATCATCGACGAGGAACACGACCCCTCGTACAAGTCTGGGACAACGCCTCGCTACCACGCGCGGCAGGTCGCCATGCGCCGCGCGGCCGACGCCCATTGCCCGCTCGTGATGGGGAGCGCGACCCCCTCGATCGAGGCGTGGCGGCTGATGGGCACGGGCGAGCTTCGCCGGTTTCGCCTAACCAGTCGCCTCGCGGGCGGCGTGCCTCCCGAGATCCGGGTGATACGGCTCGGGGCGGACGGCTCGGCGCTCTCTGCCGCGCTCGTCCGCGAAATCAGGGAGGCGAAGGAGGCGGGGCGACAGTCCCTGCTCTTCCTCAACCGCCGCGGCTTTACGCATTTCTACCGGTGCAATACCTGCGGCTTCGAGCTAAAGTGCCGGAACTGCTCAGTCCCGCTCACCTGGCACCGCGCCGAGGGGGCGATGAAGTGCCATTACTGCGGCTGGCAGGTGGAACCGCCGCGCGCCTGCCCGGAGTGCGGGTCCCTCGACGCGGGGTACGCGGGCTTCGGCACGGAGTTCATCGAGGACGAGGTGCGCCGCACCTTCCCGGGCTACACCGTCGCGCGCGTCGACGCGGACTCGGTCTCGGCGAAAGGAGAGCTCAAGCGCACCCTCGACGAGTTCCGCGCCGGGAAGATCGACATCCTGCTCGGCACGCAGATGGTCGCGAAGGGGCTCAACTTCCCCGGGGTGCGCCTCGTCGGCATCGCCCTCGCGGACACCGGGCTCCACATGCCCGATTTCCGCGCCTCCGAGCGCACCTTCGCCCTGATCACGCAGGTCGCCGGGCGCGCGGGGCGTTTCTTCCCCGACGGCCGCGTGCTCGTGCAGACCTGGAGCCCAGAGAACCCGGCCATCGCGTTCGCGGCCGCCGGCGACGTGGAAGGCTTCTACGCGCAGGAGCTCGAGCAACGCCGGGCCCTCGGCTTCCCGCCGTTTACCCGGCTCGTGCGCCTCGTGTTCCGAAGCAAGGAGGCGGCCGTCGCCGAGGAAGGGGCTGCCGGCGCGGCTGCCCTGATCGCTCCCCTCCTCCCGCCGGAGGCCGACATCCTTGGTCCCGCCGAATGCCCGCTCGCCCTGATCTCGGGGAACCATCGCTTCCACCTCATCGTGCGCGGGCCCGCGATGGCACCGCTCAACCGGGCCGTATACCAATTCCTGTCGCAGAACAAACCGCCGCGCGCCCTCTACATCGAGGCCGACGCCGATCCCGTGAGTCTTCTGTAGTCTTTTTCGCTATACGACCGGTAGCGGGTACCTAACGTCCCAAAGGAAGAGCCCGGTACCCGGGGCCGTAGGCCCGGCGCAGGATCGGTCGCGCGCGGCTAGGACGCGAGCGAACTCCGTCGGGTCGGCGACCTTTCCCTCGAGGTCGATCAGGGTGCCGACGACCGATCGGACCATCCGCCACAGGAAGGCGTTCGCCGTGATCTCGAAGACGACTCGCTCGCCCTCGACACGGAAGCTCGCCCCCCACAAGTAGCGAAACTTGCTCTGACTCGCGTCGCCCGCAGCGGCGAAGGTTGTGCAGTCGATCTCGCCCGAGAGGGCCGCGGCCATCCGGTTGAGGCGCGCGATGTCGGGCCAGCGGCCGAGGTGCCAGACGTAGGGAAGCTCGTGCGCGAGCGGGGTCTTCGCGCAATGAATAAAATACCGGTAGGTCCGCGAGAGGGCGTCGAAGCGGGCGTGAAAGCCCGACGGCGCCTCCGCCGAGCGAAGGACGCGGACGTCGCGGGGCAGAAGGGAATTGAGCGCCGGCACGAAGCGGTCCGCCGGGATGCGCGCGATGTCGGTGCGAAAGTTCGCGACCTGCCCGGCGGCGTGCACCCCCGAGTCGGTCCGCCCCGACCCGATCAGGTCGACCGGGTGGCCGTGCATCCGCG
>JAKPSR010000240.1 GCA_029571425.1 Spirochaetota bacterium
AGCGGATCGCGGGGCTAAAATGGGAAGGCCCGGAGTCGGTCGAATGGCAGGGCGTGCCGACGGAAGCCGACCTTGCCCTCCTCGAGGAACGCGGGCGCGAGCTCGCCCGCATGGTGAAGAACGCCTAAAGGTTTAGACACAGCGTCGACCGGCGTCTCGCGCCGGCCGCTTATAGCGAGTACTCGACTTTCCAGGCGCGCTCGGCCCCGGGCGGCACCTCGCCGATCTCAGAGAAGCCGATCCCCGGGATGCCGACGGCGCGCGTCCTGACCCCCTCGGTAACGAGTATCTCCCACGCCTTCGCGGTGTCCTCGCCGAGCTTGCTCGCCGCGTTCACCTCAGCCCCGAACACGTCGGCGTCCCCGATACGCAGGATCTTCCCGAAGCCGAGCCCGACGCAGAGCAGGACCTTCTCCTCGTCGCTCTTGTCGGCGTCGTAGGCCGCGAGCGCGCGCTGCATGGCGATCGCGCACTGCACGCCCTTCGCGACGTTCCGGAAGATGACGAGGAAGCTATCGCCCTCCACCTTGAGAAGGATGCCGTCGTGCTCTTCGATGACCGGGATCAGCAGCCGCTCGGACTCGTAGATCGTCTGCAGGAAATGGATGATCCCGAATTTGGCGACGTTGCGGGAGAATCCCGAGAGGTCGGTGAACATCACGCACCAGTCCTCCCCAAAAAGATCCCAGATCCGCTCGTCGATCTTGCGCTTGTCGGCGCCGGGCTCGAGCCGCGCCTTGATCAAGGCCTCGAGGCGATCCTCGGACGCGCTTAGGTAAATCGAACGTTTGGTTGCCATTGATGCAGTATCACATGGGGTCGGAAGGGTGTCAAACCGAATATCCATCGTTATACCTACCGGTAGGTACAGCGCCCTCTCCGCAAACCTTGCCCAAAATACCGAAAAAAGCTAGAGTACCCGCAGTAAACCATGCGTAAACCAGGAGACATAGAATGGTAAAAGCCCTCGAGAAAAACCCGAAATGGAAAGGCCGCACCGGCCCGGTCGTCCTCGTCATCATGGACGGGGTCGGGTACGGTAAATATAAGGAAGGGGACGCGGTCCAGGAAGCGCACATGGAAGCCCTTGCCTCCTTCCACAAAACCTGCCCCGTTACCAAGCTCAAGGCCCACGGCACAGCCGTCGGTCTCCCCTCCGACGAGGACATGGGCAATAGCGAGGTCGGGCACAACGCCATCGGTTGCGGGCGCGTCTTCGCGCAGGGCGCGAAGCTCGTCTCCAACTCCATCGAGACCGGCGCGATGTTCGAGGGCGAGACCTGGAAGCGCCTCGTCGCCAACGTCAAGAAGAATGGCTCGAAGCTCCACTTCATCGGCCTCCTCTCGGACGGCAACGTCCACTCCCACGTCGACCACCTGAAGGCTATGCTCGCGCGCGCGAAGGACGAGGGGGTCAAGACCTGCCGCGTCCACGCCCTGATCGACGGCCGCGACGTCGGCGAGACGAGCGCCCTCGACTACGTGAACCCCTTCGAGAACTTCCTCAAGTCGCTGAACGCCTCGGGCGTAGACTACCGGATCGCCTCGGGCGGCGGGCGCATGTACATCACGATGGACCGCTACAACGCGGACTGGTCGATGGTCGAGCGTGGCTGGAACACCCACGTCCTCGGCAAGGGACGGCTTTTCACAAGCGCCAGCGAGGCGATCGAGACCTACCGCGCGGAG
>JAKPSR010000243.1 GCA_029571425.1 Spirochaetota bacterium
CAGAACATCCTGTCGAACGAGCACCCGAACTTCGGGCTCGGGCGTAACTCGTGGCTCTCGGGAACCTCGAGCTGGGTCTACCAGGCGTCGACCAAGTACATCCTCGGCATCCGCCCCGAGCACGACGGCCTCCGCCTCGACCCCTGCGTCCCGGCGTCCTGGGACGGCTTCACCGTCGAGCGAGTCTGCCGCGGCGCGACCTACCGAATCTCGGTGAAGAACCCGTCACGGAAGTCAAAGGGGATATCCAAGATCATCGTCGACGGGAAACCGATCGACGGGAACCTGATCCCCTGGTTCCAGGGCGGCGTTCACGAGGTAGAAGCCACGCTCGGTTGATTCGCCGTCGCGCGCATGCGCGCGAGCTCTAACGAAACGGGCCGCCCTCGCGGGCGGCCCTCTTTATTACCGGGAGGCTTTACTCCCCATCAGCAAATACGTCATTCCCCCGGGACCCGGTAGACGTCGTAGAAAGCGTAGTAGCCAACGCGATCGAAATTGGGCTTGTTCTTGAAGTAATCGTCGACCAACGCATACACCTCGCTCGATCCGCTAGACTTCGCGATCGCTGAAAGCCGATCGTTGATATCCGCGCCTATCCGCGCATATGCTATGTATACACGTTTTCCCTTACCAATGTTTAGGTACGGAAGTATGTTCTTCCAGCTAGCGCCTTCGGGGGTCGCGAAAATGACGAGCGGCGTCTCTCCTTGCATATAGAAAGGATCCGCGTCAAGCGTGTAGTCCTCATGAAACTCGTTCACGTTCTTAGGCTGAATCCCGTGCACGAGGACAAGAAGCGCAGCGGCCCCGACCAGCACGCGGGCGCCGCGGTCAGAGAGCAAGGCGCGCGAAAGAAGCACGAAGGCGAGTCCATACACCGGGAAGAACGCGCCGAGGTAGCGCGAGGTCCGGTACGGCGCCGAAAGGGAGATAACGACGAAGGTAAATGCGAAGACCGCGAGGGATATCGCGAGCAGGGCCCGCTCATGCCCCTCGCGCGCCGACCGTGCCGTCTTCCTTACGCGCTCGACGACGGCGAGAACGGCCAGCGCCACGAGGGCGACGAAGGGTACGAGGTTCGCCGAGACGATCCGAGCGAAGGCCCATAGGCTTGCCAGCCGCTCGGTCATGCCCGCCTTCGAGAGGAACTTAAGGCTTTGCTTCGCCCGATAGGACTTCGTTAGGTGATTGCGCATCTCGGGGAAGGCGCGGTACGCGAGATATAGACCGGCGACCGTCGCCAGTACTGCCCAGAAGAGAGGTCCCACGCGGCGCTGGGCGACGAGCACGACGAGGCAGACGGCGGCGACCGGCGCGACGAAGAAAAGGAAGTAGTATTGCGTCATGAGCCCAAGGAAGGCGAAGGCCGCGAGACCCACGACGCCAAGCGAGCAGGACGCGACGCGCGCGCGACCCTCTCCGGCCGGATAGAGAACCAGGAGGGCCGAAGCAAGGAATGCGAGGCAAAGGAACTGCAAGAGTTCGTACATTCGGATGAACAGCGTGAGCGATATCGTCGTCGACGAGAAGACGAAGATCGAGAGGGCAAGGAGCGTGGATCCCCAGTCTCGCGTCGCGCGGAAAGCGACGAGGGCGACGAGGGCCGCGGAGAGCACGTAGAACAGCATATTCATGGCGTAACCGGCGAAGGCGAAACGTTGGACGCCGAGCAGGATGCGCGCCCGCGCGAACACCCAATAGTAAAGAGGCGGGTGCACGTCAAGGGCGGTCGCCTTGTAGATGGCGACATCGTCGCTCGCCCCGCGCTCGGCAAGCGCGTCGATAAAGCTCTCTGCGAAGAGGCGATCCCCGTCGAGCCATCGGTCGCGCTCAGCCGTGTCCGTTCCCGGGACCCACTTCCCGTTCGTCAAGGCCGCCGAATAACCCTCGTCGATGTGAAAGGTCTTTTTCGCCGCGCCAAACCACCCGCGGACGGCTCCGCCCGCCAATACGATCGCGAGCGCGATCGCGATGCCCACGCGGGCCTTAATGCTCGTACGAATCACTGCAGTCCTCCTTAGACTATTGGGACGGGGCGCGCACTCGGTACACCCCGAAGAAACCATAATAACCCACGCGCTCCATGTCGCGCGGCGGCGAGAAGAGGGCGTCGACCATCGCGTACACCGTCTCCGACCCGGACGAGGAGACGGCGGGCGCGAGGGATCGCGCGAGATCCTGCCCGGAATCCCGCATCGTGACGTATACGCGCGTTCCCCTCGGTATTCGTTTATACGGAAGCATGTTTCGCCACGAGAAGCCTTGGGCATTCGACACGACGATGATCGGCGTGCCGTTGGATAGGTACGCAGGATCGCGATCCACCGGGTAGTCCTCGTGAAAGTGGGCAATGTTGCACGGGAAAAGCCCTGGCATCACGCCGAGGGCGAGCGCGGCGCCTAGCGCGAGATGGGCTCGACGCCCTGGAAGAAGGCGCGCGACCGCGCACGCGCCGAACATGGCGTAGACAGGCCCGAAGGCGACGAGGTACCGAAGGGAGCGATACGGGGCGGTAAGCGATACTGCTAAGAAGGTGAACGCGAATACGACACCGAGAAGGGCGACGAACGCAGCCGATGGCCTCGTGGCACCCGCCTCGGCGTCCATCGCGCGCAATCGGGCGCGTAGAGGCGGCACGGCGAGCGCGCCGACGACCGCGAGGGACGCGGCGACCGCCGGCATATACCGAACCACGATCAGGGCGAAAGCCCATACGCTCCCGAGCCTGCGGCCCGCGCCCGCGCGAAGCAGGGAGCCCACTCCCTCCTTCGCGCGATAAGAATGAAAGAGATGCGTTTGCATCGCGGGGAAAACGCGATAGGCCGCGTATAGTCCGACGAGGACGGCGAGCGCGCCCCACAAGAGCGCGTGCGCGTCGCCGCGCCTCGCGAGGATCACGGCGCAAGCCGCGCATACGGGTAGCGCAAACAAAAGGAAATAATAGTGCGAAAGGGCGCCGATAAACGAGAACGTGGCGAGGGCAATCACCGCGACCCATCGGGACGCGCCGAAACGCCCATCTTGCCCCGGGATTACGGCAAACGCGGCGCAGCAGAAAAAACCGGCGCACGCGAACGAAAGAAGCTCGTACATCCGGATGAACGACGTGACGGATATCCCCGCCGGAGAGAAAGCAAATAACGCGAGGGCCAAGAAGGAAAGACGCCCATCCCCCGTCGCGCGCCGCATCGCCAGCACGAGAAAGACGGCGGCGAAGGCGAAGCACGGAAGGTTCACGAGAAGGCACGCCGCCATATGCCGATCCACGCCGACGGCGAGGCGCGCGGCGGCGTAGAGCCAGTAAAAAAGGGGCGGATGAACGTCCCACGGGTCGAGCGGGATATCCCGTCGAAATCGACGCGCCCAAGAGCGCGGAGTTTACCATTGAAGACGAACTCCTCGAGCTCGGCCTTATCAACCCATCTCTCGAAAAGCCCGGCGACGACGGGCGGCGACCAGGTTCCGTTCGTGAGCGCGAGGGTAATACCCTCGTCGACGTGGTAATCGGTTTTCAAGGCGGCGACCGCGACGCGGGCGAGGGCGCCCGCCAATACGATGGCGCAAGCGGCGAGAATGAATCGATAGCGGCCCTGCCGAACGATCACTCCGAGCTTTCCCTGACGATGTACACCGGACGCCCCTTCGCCTCAAGATAGGTCTTGGCGATATACTGACCGAGGATGCCGATCGTGAAAAGCTGCACGCCGCCGATGAAGAGGACCACGCTCATCAGCGATGGATAACCGGCAACGGGGTCGCCCCAGATGATCGTCTTCACAATGACGACGGCCGCAAGCACGAAGGCTGCGAAGCAAAAGACGAAACCGAACACCGACGCGAGCACCAGTGGCACGGTCGAGAACGCCGTGATCCCCTCGAGGGAGTACAGGAAAAGCTTCCAGAACGACCACTTCGTCTGCCCCGCGACCCGCTCCACGTTCTCGTATTCGAGCCACTTCGTGCGAAACCCGACCCAGGAAAAGATGCCCTTCGAGAAACGGTTGTACTCGGCGAGCGAGAGGATGGCGTCCGTCATCTGTCGGGTCATCAACCGGAAATCGCGGGCGCCGTCGACGATGTGCGCGTCCGATATCTTTGACATGAGTTTGTAAAAGGCGTGGGCGAAGAGGGACCGAAGGGGCGGCTCGCCCTTCCGCGTGACGCGACGGGTCGCAGCGCAGTCGTATTCCCCGGACTCTACGGCCGCGAGCATTTCGGGAAGCAGCGCCGGCGGATCCTGGAGGTCGGCGTCGAGGACGGCGACGTAATCCCCGCCGGAGGCGCGAAGCCCGGCGAGCAAGGCCGCCTCCTTGCCGAAATTCCTCGAGAATGAGATGTATCTCACGCGCGCGTCCCGCGCGCGGAGCGACACGATGGCCTCCCGCGTCCGGTCAGACGAACCGTCATCGACGAGGATGAACTCGAAGGCGCGGTCGGGCATGGACGCCGAGACCCGCGCGAGCTCGGCATACAGGAATGGCAACGCCTCCTCCTCGTTGTAGCAGGGAATGACGAGGGACACGAGGGTCTTCGAGCGCTTCATGAGGCCTTCTCCTTTGCGAAAACGAAAAATTTTCCGGCTACGTAATTCATTGCGACGACTAGGACGTTAATCGCGACCTTCGTCGCGGTTTCGGGAAAGCGCGCGCGATCGATCAGGGCATAGACGAGTGCCATGTCTGCCGCCCCGGACGCGAGGCGGGCGGCCGTGAACTTGGCAAGCTCGCCGGCTACCGCGCGAGCCCCACTCGTCTCGGGGCGAAACACGAAGGCGCGGTTCGTCGCGAAGGCGAAAATGACGGCGAGCGCCCACGCCACGGCGTTCGCGGGGACGACGGGGACGCGAGCGAGCGAGCGGAGCGCGACAAAAGAGGCGACGTTGACCGCCGTCGTGCACGCGCCCCAGAAAAGATAGGATGCAACCTCGGTCCCGCGGGGGCCGAGAATCGTCCGAATGCCCATAGGTGCATTCTACCATATCTCGGGTCAAAAAAAACGCCCCGCTCGCTCGAGCGGGGCGCAGGATAACAAAAGTTACCCGCAGGGTGACGACTACTTAACCAACGATAGCCTTAATCTCGACCTTCGAGCCGGAAGGAGCGGCCGAGACGAGGGTCCCGTCCGCCTTCGCGCCGCCGGATATCACCGAAAGGGAAACCTTCCCGGCGGGGTCGCGGTTCTCGACCGAGATCACGTAGGTGACGCCGCGCCATACGCGGGTGATCGTCGCCGTCTTAACGTGGGAGGGAAGCCTCGGCTCGACGCGAAGCCCTGCGTACTCGGAGCGGACGCCGACGATCCACTGGGAAAGCGCGACGAAGTTCCACGCCGCGGTCCCGGTAAGCCAGCTGTTCTTAGCCTCGCCGTGGCGTCGCGCGGCCTTACCCGCGATCATCTGCGCGTAGACGTAGGGCTCGAGCCGGTGAATCTCGCTGATGTCCTCAAGGTAGGCCGGCGCGATCTTCTGGTAGTACTCCCACGCGTTTGCCGGGCGGCCGGACTTTACCTCGCCGATCATGACCCACGGGTTGTTGTGGCAGA
>JAKPSR010000265.1 GCA_029571425.1 Spirochaetota bacterium
TTCTTCGAGGTAAGCCCCAAACAGGAGCCGTTTTCGCAGACCCTCGACTTCCTCGAGAAAAACCGCGGGTCTTCGGGAATCATCTACTGTTTTTCGAGAAACCAGGTCGACCTGCTCGCCGGGCGGCTGGCGGGCGAGGGATACTCGGTGCGGCCGTACCATGCGGGCCTGGCCGACGAGACGCGCAGGGAAAACCAGGAGCTCTTCATCAGGGACGATGTGCAGATCATGGTGGCGACGATCGCCTTCGGAATGGGCATTCACAAGACGAACGTGCGCTTCGTGATCCACTTCGACCTGCCCAAGAGCATCGAGTCCTATTACCAGGAGATCGGGCGGGCCGGGCGCGACGGCCTTCCGGCGCACTGCCTGCTGCTGTACGGTTACGGCGACACGCAGAAAATCCGGTACTTTATAGGCCAGAAGTCGGACGAGATGGAACGGCGCGTCGCGGACGCGCACCTTGAGGCGCTGGTGCGCTACGCGGAACACGACGGGTGCCGGCGCGCGCCGCTCCTGGCGCATTTCGGCGAGGAGTACGCGGCGGGAAACTGCGGCATGTGCGACAATTGCGTCACTCCCCGCGAGAGGGGCGAGGACATCACCACGCGGGCGCGGATGTTCCTCTCGTGCGTGGCGCGCACGGGGCGGCGCTTCGGCGCCTAGCACATCATCGACGTATTGCGCGGCTCGGAGTCGAGAAAGGTCCTGGACAACGATCACCACAGGATCTCTACCTACGGGATCGGCAAAGACCTTCCGAAGGCCGACTGGCAGGCGATCGCCCGAAGGCTCGTCTCGGCCGGGGCGCTCTTCCGCGACCCCGAGCGGCACGGGGGGCTCGACATCACGGAGAGAGGCATGGCGATCATGCGCGGGGACGAGGCGTTCTACGGCTCGATCCGCGCGACGGCATCCCGCCGGACACACGGCGACCGGCGTGTCGATTACGACGAGACGCTGTTCGAGCTTCTGCGCGCGAAACGCAAGGAGCTCGCGACGGCCGAGAACGTGCCGCCATACGTGGTCTTCTCGGACAAGACGCTTGCCGATATGGCGTCGCGGTATCCGCAGAGCCGCGAGAGCATGCTCGCCGTGCACGGCGTCGGCGCGCGGAAGCTCGCGCGCTACGGGGACGAGTTCGCGGGGGTCGTTGCGGCTTACTGCCGCGAGCAAGGTATCGGCGACCGCTGTGCCGGGGCCCCTTCGCGGCGCGATCCCCTTAAAACACCGCGCTTTGTGACGGTCGGAGAGGAGTATAACGCCGGTAAATCCGTCGACGAGCTCGCGGCCGGGTACGGGGTGAAGACTCAGACCATCCTGAACAACCTCTTCAGCTATCTCCGCGAGGGGCATTCCCTGCGAAGCGACGGAATCATCCCCCTGCTTTCACTCGACGCGAAACGCGGCGAGGCCGTACTGGGCGCGTTCGAAGAGCTCGGCGCGGAATACCTCAAGCCGGTCTTCGAGCGCCTTAACGGAGATATTTCATACGAGACCCTGGCGGTCTACCGCCTCTATGTGCTGGCAGGGAAAACGGGGAGCGACGGCCCCGCCGTGCGCTAGCGGGGCCGCTTTCATTACGACGGGATTTACTTCGCGTACCTCCGCAGGCCGGGGTGTCGCAGGATGTAATAGATCATCGCGTACCCCTTGCCGTCGATGTAGCGCTCGGGTGAACCGGCCTTCACCACGTCGACGCCGGATGTAAAGATCTCCCCGGCCAGCACCTGTGCGTTGAGCAGCGCGGCCTCGCGCGCGGTGCCCACGGCCTCGCCCGCCTTCGTGTCCGCTTTCGGATATCCCTTGCAGATGATGACGTAGGTGTTGTCGTCCTTGAAATATTTCTTTATCAGCGTGCCGCTCGTCGACGGCGCCGCCCTGCGTGCCGCGCGATCGGTCGCCGCGTCGACGACCGGGACGTTCTCGACCGTCGGAGTGTCTTCGATTATGGGCATCTTCCCCTCGTCGATGTATCCCTCGGGCTCCTTCATGACCTCCGCGTACAGCGGAAAAGCGATTATTGACGTGAGAATGAGAATGAACGTGAGCAAACCGTGGTGTTTCATGGTGTCTCCTTTTCGGACCGATATTTGGTCCTGCCTCCCCCGGGGACCGGGCGCCGTCCCCGGAAAAGAATCGTATTAATATAGGGAAAAGTTCGCGAATCGTCAAGCGTACAGGCGGCGAAAAGCATTTAATTAGGAAGAGAATACTTCCCCGGGTGTTCCGGCCATCCGCGTTATGCGCCCGTGAGGGTGAATCGTAAGTGATAATCGCGTGAATCGCGTTTTTTTTCGTTATTGTGTGAAAAACTTTTATCATCGGGGCCCTCCCGTTCGTATTACTTTTGGGGGCCGTGCATCGGTTGCCGCATCGGCTGGCAATCCGTGCCGGTCGGCCCGATAATTCTTGGGTCAGGAGATTTTCAATGAGGATTAAGTACGCTTTTCTGTCGTGGATTGTTTCAGTTGTATTCTGTTCCTCGGTTGTATTCGCCGGGGAGGTCACGGAGGGGACCAGCTTCCAGATACTCGGCCAGATCGGTATAGGATATGCCCACAATCCGGACATGTCCGACTGGACGAAGTGGCTGGGCGGTGAACTGGCAGATGATCTCAATACCATTGTCGGTTCGAACTCTTTCAAATCGGATGACACCTCGGCGAATGTGGCCTTCGGAGGGGAGCTTGAACCCAGGCTTTTTATCGGTTCCATGGGTTTCGGTGCGGCCGGTGGGGTCTACACGACCAAAGCGGAATCGAAGGTCGAATCGAATACATGGTCGGACTCGGCCACCTACAGCCTGAGGCTTAACGTGATTCCGGTAACAGGAACGCTGTATTATCGCAAAGCGATGAGCGACTCCGGTTACCTGGTGTTCGGCGCGGGGGCGGGGTATTACATGGCGACGCTGAAAATGGAAATTGAGGACAAGGTTTCGATCGGTCCGGACTTCGGCGATTCAATGACGTTAAAGAATACCGCGGTCGGGTATCACGCGAAGATTGAATACAATCACGTGCTGCCCGGTTCGG
>JAKPSR010000274.1 GCA_029571425.1 Spirochaetota bacterium
CCCAGGAGACCCTGGCGAACGAGCTCTTCGTCAAGGACTTCCTCGCCAAGGCCGGGCTCGACCCCGCCAAGCATATGATCGCGGTTACGAGCGAGACGAGCCCCCTCGCGAACAACCCCGGCTACCTCGCGTCCTTCTACATGGACGACTTCATCGGCGGCCGCTTCTCCACCTCCTCGGCGGTCGGCGGCGCGGTCCTCTCCCTCGCCTTCGGGCCCGAGGCCTTCGCCGACTTCCTCGCCGGCGCGACCGAGGCGGACAAGACCGCGCTCGAGGCTAACGTCCGGCGCAACCCCGCCCTCCTCGACGCCCTGATCGGCCTCTACGAGCGGAACGCGCTCGGCTATCCCGCGACCGCCATCCTTCCCTACAGCCAAGCCCTGAGCCGTTTCCCCGCCCACCTGCAGCAGGCGGACATGGAGTCGAACGGCAAGCGCGTGAACCGAGCGGGCGCTCCCGTCGACTACGCGACCGGGCCGGTGATCTTCGGCGAGCCGGGGACGAACGGGCAGCACTCCTTCTACCAGCTCCTTCATCAGGGGACCGACGTCGTGCCGCTCCAGTTCATCGGATTCGTCGAGAGCCAGGCGGGCAAGGACGTGACGGTCGATGGCTCGACGAGCCAGAAGAAGCTTTGCGCGAACCTCGTGGCCCAGATCGTCGCCTTCGCGAAGGGCAAGGGCGACGCGAACCCGAACAAGCACTTTCCCGGCGGCAGGCCTTCGAGCCTCATCCGGGGCAAGAGCCTCGGCCCGCGCGCCCTCGGCGCTCTGCTCGCCCACTACGAGAACAAGATCATGTTCCAGGGCTTCGCCTGGAACCTCAACAGCTTCGATCAGGAAGGCGTGCAGCTCGGGAAGGTACTGACCAAGAAGGTCCTTTCGGGCGACATGGACCCGACCTTGAAGGCCTTCGCCTCGCTCTTCGGGTTGTAAGTTCGAGCCCCATAGGCTCGGGCTTACGATGGTTCCCGGCTCCGCGCGAGGGTATCAAGGAAACCGGCGACGAGCCGGAACGCGGACGCGGTGAGGGTGTCCGCCGCGTCCTCGGCGGTGTGCATCAACGCCCAGGTGCGGGGGTATCCTTCCGCCTCGGGGCCAGACTCAGTTTTCTTGTTTCGCGCGACGCGATCGCGCAAGGCCGCGGCCCGGGATGAATCCTGGGCCGCTCCTTTTTCCGCGAGCGCGGCGAGGAGGGCTGTCGCTTCCTCGCCGGGCAGGACGGTGACGACCTGCGAGGGAATAGCCGAAGCGAGGAAGCCCGCGTTGTCGCTGTACGGCGTTGGCAGGGACACCCAGCGCCCGGCCGCCGACTCGCGTGCGAGACCTCGCGCCCGATCGCGCAGCTCCTCCATCCCCCGCGCGAGCGCGCGGTTCCGCGTCGTGCCGGGTCCCGACTCCGAAAGGACGAGGGTATCGCCGCGCCCCGAGCAATCAAGCACGTAGACGTCGCCCAAGTCCTCGCCGCGCGAGCGCAGGGCCGATCCCACCGCGTACGATCCCTGCCCCGCGATCCCGGCGACGCCGGCCGCCTCCTCCCCGTCGGTGAAGATGATGCGCACGTTATGGGCAATGGAAAGCCCCGCGAGGCGGCTGGCGAACAGCATCAGCTGGAAGCACGCGGCGCTGTTATCGTTCGCCCCGGGGGTGCCCGGGACCCTGTCGTGGTGGGCGACGAGCGTCTTCATCCGAAAGCGCGGGTCGTACGCCTCGGAGCCGAAGCGCACGACGACGTGCCGCCTGCCGGCGAGGGGAACGTCGAAGGCCGGGATCTGCCGCGCGCGGAGCCACGCCGAGATAAAGCCGGGGCGGTCCACCTCGAGCGAGAGAAAGGCCTCGAACGTGGACGAGCCGGGCTCGCCGTCGTCCCGCGTCATGCAAACGCGACCGGGGTATGGTGTCTCATGCGGAAAGTGTGGCATGGCTTACCGGAGGAGTCAAGCTTCGGCGTCGCGCCGGGGAGAGTAGCCCGGCGCGACGGTCAAGGGCAAAAAAAACCGGCTCCCGCATGGGAGCCGGCCGGCTCGGGGCTATAAGCCCCGTCAGGATCGATTAGTAGCGATCGCCGTAACCGCCGCGGTCGTTGCCGAAGCGGGGGCGCGAATCGCGGGGCTTATTCTCGGCGACGTTAACGCGAAGGCGGCGGCCCTCGAACTCCTGATTGTTCAGGGTAGCGATGGCGGCCTCGGCGGCCTGGGCATCGGCCATCTCAATGAAACCGAAACCCTTGGACTGCTGGGTGTAGCGATCCTTGATGATGGTGGAGGAAACCACTTCGCCGTACTGGCTGAAGAGGTT
>JAKPSR010000309.1 GCA_029571425.1 Spirochaetota bacterium
TCAAGAATCCCCTGACGCCGATCCAGCTTTCGGCGCAGCGGCTGGCGCTGGAGATCTCGCGCTCGGGGTCGCGTTCCCGGGACGATTTCATGGAACAGCTCGTGGTGCGCAGGGAGCTCGCCGACAATTACTGCCTCTACAATCCGCGCTACGATTCCTTCGAGGGTATCCCCGACTGGGCGAAGAAGACGCTCGACCGCCACCGCGCCGACGTTCGCGAATACCTTTACGGCCGGGACGATTTCGAGGAGGCGCGCACGCACGACCCGCTGTGGAACGCCGCCCAGAAGGGCCTCGTCCGACGCGGAACAATGCACGGTTACATGCGCATGTACTGGGCCAAGAAAATACTGGAATGGAGCGCCTCGCCCGAGGAGGCCTACGAGACCGCGGTGCTGCTGAACGACCGCCACCAGCTCGACGGGCGCGATCCCAACGGCTACGCGGGGATAGCATGGAGCATCGGCGGGACCCACGACCGGCCCTGGGCCGATCGGCCGGTATTCGGCATGGTCCGCTACATGAGCTTCAAGGGCTGCGCGTCGAAATTCAACATTCGGCGTTATATCGAATCGATCGAGAACGACTGAAAATCCCCCGCGGTGTCCGCGAACGCATCCCGCCGCCGGGCGCTATTTAATCTCGATCCTGTAGGGATAGAGGAAGAGCCAGGCCTCGTCGCTGAAATACAGCCCCTGAAGGGCGCCCCTGATCGGTTCGAGAACGGCAAGCGCGTCGTCCGCCGAGGCCGAGCCGAGCATCTCGACGATAGAGGATTTACGCTCCGGGAGATGGATTACACGGCAGGGCCGGTCGACTCCCGCCGCGCTTTTCGCGTATTCGATCGCGGCGACGAGGCCGCCGATCGAATCGACCAGCGCGCGCTCCTTCGCGCGGCTTCCGGCGAACACGCGCCCCTCCGCCACCGACGGGATCGAGCCGGCGGGGATGGAGCGCCCGCCCACCACCTTCTCGGTGAATCCACGATAGGTGAAGTCGACCGCCTTCTGTAAAAGCTCCCGCTCGCGCGGCGAAAGCTCCCTTGACTCGTCGAAGATGTCGGCGAACTCGCTCATCTTTATGATGTCCTTGTTGATGCCGAGCGTCGCGTAGAGCTTTCCGAGGTTGAGTTTTCCCATCACCACACCGATCGAGCCGGTGACCGTGCCCGCGCCGCTATAGATTCTGTCGCCCGTGCAGGCGATGTAATAGCCTCCCGAGGCCGCGATATTCCCGAAGGAGAAGACCACGGGCTTGTTGTACTTCTTTTTCATTTCAAGAAGCGCGTGCCACATGAAATCCGACGCAGTCGCCGAGCCCCCGCCGGAGTTCACGCGGACCACCACCGCGCGCACCGATGATGACGAGAACACCCGCTCGAGCGTCTTTTTAAACGACCCGTCACCGGTGGCGTTCGGCCCGAGCAGGCCCGAACGGCGCTCCTCGCCCCTTATTATGGAGCCGGAAACGTGTACCACGGCGACTACGGGAACGGGGCCCCATTCCACGGCGCGGCGTTTCCGCGCGAGGTACTCCTCCAGTTTCACGACCCTGTCGACGCCGCCGGCAAGCCTCTTCTCCATATCGTCGGGATAGGCGACCTCGTCGACGAACCGGGCGTTTCTGGCCTCG
>JAKPSR010000391.1 GCA_029571425.1 Spirochaetota bacterium
CAGGCAAGTCTCCAATATAAAGTCGTCAAGGCCTCATACAGATCCGCAATCGATACTGTATCCGAAGTTATGGCGATTACGACCCCCGGCGAAGGTCTTGTAATGGACTGGACGGCAAACACGACTACCAGTGCAGTTACGGGTTTAACGGGCAACACGACATATTACTTTGCCGTGCACGTCAAAGACGCCGCAGGGAATACGAGTCTGTATAATCCGCAATCCGTTACCACATTGGTAGCAGTACCTTCACCCATCACTCAATACAGATTTGAAAATAACGGGAATGATAGCATCGGAAGTAAAAATTTAATCTGGATGGGTACGGCATCATACTCCACGACAAAAAAAGAAGGCGACTACTCGGTCAATCTGAATGGAAGCACAAATTATCTGCACAACGACAGCACGTCCATAAGTGTCCCTTCCGGCATGACGGTAACCGCATGGGTATATGCCTCCACTGCCGCCGATTGCCCCGCAGCTATAACGGTATACAATGGCGCGTACCGTTATAGCTTTGGTCTCGCCAACCCAGTCGGGACCGGCGCTGATCTTGGCATATTTGATGACATTACCAATACGGTATGTGACGTAGATATCACTAGCGGTACCTGGTATCACATAGCCTTCACCGTCGATACTAGCAAGAACGTATTGATGTATGTAAATGGCAGCGCGATCCCTGACACTGATAGCTCGCCAAACGTAGTCAATGCATACATATCGACTATTACAAGAGTTGATATTGGAACAGATGGGGGAATGTATAATTGGGCTGGTTATATTGACGACGTCCGCATTTACAACAGCGTGCTGAGCGCCGCGCAAGTGGCGACGCTGTACGCTTCATATTGACAGCAGATTGATATCCGAAAAAAAAGAGGGCAGCCCGCAAGCGGTTGCCCTCTTTTCATCTCCGGAACGCCGGCGACGCCGTTACTTCGAGAACACGACGGAACGGGTAAGCTCGGCGGATCGCTCGGCGTACTTAATCACGTCGGGCGAGAGCATCTTGTAGCTTCGATACCCCTTCTCCACCTGGAAGCGTTTGATGCGGTCGCGAACGACGATGAAGGCGTCTCCTTCGTCGAAGCGGCCGTTCTTTATCGTGTAGACGACGATCAGGTTATGGGTAAGCGGGCTGTACGTGAGATCAAGGGTAATGCGCTTATCCTCGAGTTGCTCGTGGAAGGTTTGTACTTCCCGATCTTCCGTCGCGTCATGGGCGGCTAGAGCGGCCGCGGCCGCGTCCGTAGCTTCCTCGGCCATGACGGGGAACGCTATCGCCGCGATCGCCACCATACTGAGCAATATCCGTTTCATAGGTAATCCTCCTATACAAGTCCTATATTAGATATAGATGATTTGGAGTTATTTTTCAAGGAAAAACGAGAATTACGATTAAACCGATAGTCCCTTCCAAGGTTTTTCTTGACGCAAGAATGAAGCGACCCTAGACTGTAGGCGGATGTTACTTTGTAACAAGCTTTGGGAGAAACCATGACGAAGAAAAACGCCATCGCACTCCTTCTCCTTTTCTGCCTGGGCTTCCTCTGGGCTGAAACCCACCTATCAATCAGCTCAGGGCTATCCCTTTCGTATGCGAGCGTCGGCATGGATCCGCTCGATGGGTCGATGGAGATGGTATCGTTCTCGCCCGCGATCGGCTTGGATGGGGTGGCGACCATCGGCGACCGTGCCTTCGCCGTCTTCGCTGGCGTCGAGGTCGCCTATCCGTTCGTCCTCGAAACAAAGAACAATTACGGCACGTCGTCTACGTTCCTCGATTTTTCGTATACCCTCTCGTCCGAGCTTGGGCTCGGGCTGCTCTTGTTTCGAAAGTCGCGCTTCACGCTTTTCCTCGGCGCAGGCGTCGCCAACCTATTCGTGAACTACACGGACGAGGACGATGGCCTCGCGTATTCCGCGTTCGGGGCGGCGGTCGCCGCGCAGGCCCGCTTCCGCCTCGCGCCGTCGATCGGGCTTTTCGCCGGAATCAACTTTGCGTATTACCCCACGGCGTTCTTCTTCACCTCGACGGACGAGACGGGCTCGAGCGACGCGACCGATCTCTTCGAGTACGCGACGGGGGCTTCGGCCCGCCTAGGTATAGATCTTTCCCTCTAGCCGTTACCGTTTGTTTCGTCGACACATCACCTAGTGAGTTAGCCGAGGGGCAAGCTCGCGAAAGAGCCGCGCCCAGGTAACCCAATCGTGCTTTCCCGCGCCGGCGAGTACCCGGTCCGCCGGAAGCTCGCGCGCGAGCCAATCGCAGTCCGCGCGGAATTTATCCCGATCGCCGTACGCGAGGTACACGCGGGGGCGAGAGCCGGAACCGCAATTGCCCTGAAGCCAATGCCACACCTCGCGCACCTTCCGATCCTGTTCGGACGCGCCCTTGCCCGGGACGTAGGCCCATCCCGCGAGCCCGCCCGCTCGGGCGAATTCCCGATCGAGGTCCCCGTTTCCGAGAAAGGGGGCGAGCAGGACGATGGACTCGATTCCCTCCGGGTACAACTCGGCGAAGGCCAGGCTTCCGAAGCCGCCCAAGGAAGTCCCGACGAAGAGGAAACGCCGGTATCCCGCCGCCCGCGCGGGCTCGATCACCTCGACCTTTAGGCGTAGCACGACGCTCTGGTCGCGGTAGTATCGGTAATTCGCGCCGACGGCGACGCAATCCGCGCGGAGGATCTCGTGAACCGCGTCCACGAACCCGGCGCGCGCGAAGGCCTCGGGTTTGTCGCCTATGCCGGGCAAAAGGACGACGAGACAATCCTGCCGGCTTCCAGCCTCAAGTGGATAGGAGATGGCGCGCATCCGGCGCACGGGCTCGGAGACGACGCCACCGGTCGACGAGGACGAGGCGCAGGAAACAAAGGAAGCGAATGCCACGATTAGGGAGACGTATCGAGTCGAGAGGGCGCGTTGTTTCATGCCTTTAAGTATAGGCGATACCGAACGAAAAAGCCGCCTGGTTGGGCGGCTTTTCCTTTTTTGGAGATGGGGGGAGTCGAACCCCCGTCCTATGGCGCGAAGCAGGGGCGTCTACAGGTTTAGCGGCGCGAGGTGGTTGTCGGGACCCGGTGGCAGCACCGCAAGCGTCGGATCCGTATCCTGGTTAGTGTCCCTTCAGTCGTTCAGGCCCAACTGTCAGCAAGCCCCGATTGGCGTCGGAAGCTCGGGCGCTTCGGAGCAGCAGCGCCCGGTTTCCGCGCTCCGTCGCTTACGCGGCGAGAGCGAAACTGTCGGTGTTATCGGCAGTTATAAGTTTTGCCCGTTCGGAGGACGGGCGACCTCACCTGCGGCCCAAGCCCCAACATCACAGTCGAAACCGGTGCATCCCCGATGAACCGCGCCACTGGCGCGATCCTTCGCATTGCTAAACTACGGATAACGGAGCTCGGTGTCAAGGGTCGGCGACGCGACGCCGATAGGTAAAGGGAACGAATTCCCGGAGGAACCATGAACCGAACCGATATCCGCCGCGCGGCGTTTTTCCCCGCGAAAGCCTGCGCCGCAGCCCTCGTCCTCGCCCTTTTCGCCCTTCCCCTCGCCGCGGAAAGCGAGATCGTCAAGCTCGAGGCGACCGCCTCGTTCTACGCCGAGGCCTTCCACGGCCGCCCTACCGCCTCGGGCGAAGTATTCGACATGAACGCGCTGACCGCAGCCCATCGAACCCTTCCCTTCGGGACCGTCCTCGAGGTGACCAACCTCGCCAACGGCAAGAAGACCATCGTCCGGGTCAACGACCGAGGCCCCTTCGTCGAGGGACGCGAGCTCGACGTCTCGAAGGCCGCCGCCTACGAACTCGGGATGATTACGACCGGCACGGCGCGGGTGTCGATCAGAAAACTCTCCGGGATGGACGCCGCCGCGGTCTCGGCCGGTGCGGCCCCGCAGGGCCAGCCGGCCCTGTCGGACCGGCCGGCAACTGTCGACGCGGCCCCGGCCAGCGTCGAGACCCCGACTCCCGCCGCGAATCTCGCCGTCGCAACCCCGACCGACGCGTCGGGCCTTCCCGCCCGGTGGCGGATCCAGCTCGCCGCCTTTTCGCGCGAGGATAACGCCAACCGGCTCGTCGTCAAGCTCCGTAAGGACGGGTTTAACCCCGCCTTCGAGCGCACGAGCACGGTGATCCGGGTGGTTCTCGCCGGGATTCCCGACGCTGAACTCGGCGCCGTCCGCGGTCGCCTCGATTCTTCCGGGTATTCCGACTATCTCGTCCGCAAGGAAAGCCGCTAAGCCGCCGCCCGGGACCCGGCAATCGTTCGCCGCCAGGTCCCCCGCCCCCGGCGATTGCCTATTCATTCCTTCCCTATTTATGGTATAGTTTTCCAAATGAATTTTACCGACTTTTCCTTAGACAGCGGGCTACAAGAAGGGCTCGCCGAGGCAGGATACATTACCTGCATGCCTGTCCAGGAACAGGTACTCAAGAACGGCCTCGAAGGGGCCGACCTCTACGTCCAGTCGCAAACCGGAACCGGCAAGACCGCCGCCTACCTCGTGACTATCCTCCAGCGCCTCGTCAGCGACCCCGCCCTCCGCGGGAAGAAGGCGCTTATCATGGTCCCAACCCGCGAGCTCGCGGTCCAGGTCGAGGAGGAGGCCCACATCCTCGGCTCCTCGATGACCCTGAAGTCCGCCAGTTTCTACGGCGGCGTCGGGTACGGCAACCAGCAGGACCTCCTTAAGCGCGGCGTCGACGTCATCATCGGGACCCCGGGGCGCGTCATCGACCTTCAGCAGCAGGGGACGATGGACCTCTCCCAGGTCGCCTTCCTCGTCATCGACGAGGCGGACCGGATGTTCGACATGGGCTTCTACCCGGACCTCCGCACGCTGATCAAGGTCCTGCCGAAGGCCGAGGAGCGCCAGACGATGCTCTTCAGCGCGACGCTGAACAACTGGGTGAAGAACCTCGCCTGGGAGTACACGATCGACGCGAAGGAGATCACGATCGAGGCGGAGAACGTCACCGTCGACGAGATCGACCAGATGCTCTACCACGTGTCGAGCGACGAGAAGATGAAGCTGCTGCTCGGGATCATCTCGCGCGAGCAACCGGAGAGCCTGATCATCTTCTGCAACACCAAAAGGATGAGCGAGGTCGTCGCGAAGCGGCTGCGCATCAACGGTTACGAATCGGACTTCATCATCGGCGACCTGCCGCAGTCGAAGCGGCTCCAGGTGATCGATTCCTTCAAGTCGGGCTCGCTCCGCTGCCTCGTCGCGACCGACGTCGCCGCGCGCGGCATCGACGTCGATTCCCTCGCGATGGTCATCAACTACGACCTCCCGAACGAAGCCGAGAACTACGTGCACCGCATCGGGCGCACCGCGCGCGCGGGCAAGACCGGCAAGGCCGTCTCCTTCTGCTCCGAGCAGGACGTCTACAACCTCCCCGCGATCGAGAAGTACTGCGAGGGCAAGATACCCTCCGCCTTCGCGACCGAGGACTTGATGGTCGAGGACAAGAG
>JAKPSR010000410.1 GCA_029571425.1 Spirochaetota bacterium
GCCGGGCTCGTGGGTGGTAACGGCGGTTCCCGCCCGATGGACCGGTACGGAGCGCGAGCTTTCGGAGGAGCTGCGAAAGGCGGTCTCCGGCGGCGGGGACGCCGCGCGGGGGCTATACGCGACGGCCGCGTGCCGGGCGGCCTGCAAGGACGGCGATATCCTCGACCGCGGCGCGGCGCTGGAGATAGCCCGGGGGGCCTTCGCCCTCCCGGAACCCGTGTGCCCGCACGGCCGGCCGATCTGGGCGCGGATTTCCCGCAAGAGCCTTTTCGCGGCGGTCAAGCGAACCTGACCGCCCTGCGGAAACTATAGGCTATCGACGAGACCGCGCGCGTCGGCGGCCTTCGGATAATCAGGCTTCTTGCGCAGCAACTCCTGAAGAATCGCCTTCGCTGACGCCTTGTCGCCGAGGCTCACGTACACCTTCCCGAGCTCGTAATACGCGTCCCACTTCGCCCCGTCCATCTTGATGATCTCGACGTAGGCGTCGCGGGCTTTCTCCGCGAGTCCGGCGCTGATGTAGGCGGCGGCGAGGTTCATCCGCACCTCGACGTCCTTCGGGTTCTTCTTCACCGCGCGGGCGTAATGGTCAACCGAGCGATCGAAGGCGCCTTTTATCCCGTACACCTTCCCGAGGTTGTTGTTCGCCTCGAAGTTATCCTTCTCGAGGTTAAACGCCGCGTTCAGCTGGTTCAGCGCTTCGTCGATGCGGTTCGCCTCGAGATACATCACCCCCAGGTTAATGCGGGGCTTGGGGTATTTGGGATCCGCGGCGATCGACTTCGCGTACTGCTGGACCGCCACGTCCTGCATCCCGTTGCGCTCGCCGGCGAGACCGTAGGTATACAGGTAGACCGCGTTCATCCCGTCGGCGTCGACGGCCTTCTTGGCGAAGTCGAGGGCCTCGCCGTTCTTGTCGAGACCGAGGAGCACGACGGCCATGTTATAGTTCGTCTGCGCGTCGTTCGATCCGAGCGTTAGTGCCTCGCGGAAATAGCGCTCGGCCTCGGCGTACTTTCCCCAATCGCTGTATACCGCCGCCATCTCGCGCAAGGCCGACACGTTACCGGGCTCGTACTTCAGGGCGTTTTGGTATTGCGCGACCGAGCCGGACCGATCGCCCTTCTTGCTCAGAAGCCTGGCGATCTCGACGTAGGCGCGCGCGTAATCTTGCCGGACCACGGTGGCCTGGCGAAACGCGGAGAGCGCGGCGTCGTTCTCCGACAGCGCCTTCGCCGAGAGCCCGAGGTTAAACCACGCCGCCTCGAATTTCGCGTTTATCTTGGTGACGGACGAGAAGCTCTGCTTCGCCGCCGAATAGCGCTTTTGCACGTACTGCAGCTTGCCGAGCTCGTAGAGGTACAGCCAGTTCTTCGGGTCGAGGCGCGATGCCTCGCGCATCTCGGCAAGGGCATCGGCCTGCTTGCCCTGTTCGGCGAGGACGCGCGCCTTGACGTAATGCGCCGACGCGAGGGACGGGTCGGCCTCGATCGCGCGGTTCGCGTAGTCGAGGGCCGAGGCGAGCGCCTCGTTCCGGACGGTGCTATCCGTCGAGTTTTTGGCGATCTCGTAGAGCGACTCGGCCATCTCGGCGAGCTTTTGCGCCGCGAAGGCCTTTTCGCCGTCGGGCAGCGCGGCGGCGGCCTTCTCGAAACTCGCGAGGGCGGCCGAGAGGTTGCCGGCGGCCGCGCGCGACTTTCCCTGCTCGGTCAGCTGATTCACCTCGGCGACGCGGCGCTGGGTCTCCTCGCTCTTGCGCGCGAGCTCGGCCTCGAGGGCCTTGCGCTTCGCGTCCTCGGCCGCGGCGCGCTCGCGCTCCTGCGCGGCGGTGTCGTCTTCCGGCGTCGCGGCGGGCTTCCCCGCGGCATCGGTCCCGCCGGATGCCTTGCGCTGGGCTTGTCCCTGCTCGCGCTCGGCCTCGGCCATCCTGGACGCGGCCCGCGACGCGGCGCGCCACGCCGCGTCGGCCGCTTCCGTGATCCGGGCCGCCGCCCGCCGGGCGGCGTCAAGGGCGGCCTCTGCCTCGGCCGAGCTGGTCCCGCCAGAACCCTCCGCCTCGCTCGCCCGCTTCGCCGCGAGCACGGCGTCGAGCAGGGCCGACGCGTCCTCGTCCTGCGGGTTTTGTATTAGCAATCCCTCGAGGAGGCTGAGTGCGCGGTCGAATTCGCCCTTATCGACGTAGGACCGCACGAGGGTAAGGGTGTTCAGCCTGAGCTGCTCCGGGCTCTTCGCCCCGGCGGAGCGGGAAACGGCGATCGCGATCCCCCCGCCGATCAACGCCAGGATCACCAGGGCCGCGACGGCCCCCACCACGATCTTCTCCCGCCTATTCAAGCTCGGCCTCCTCGTTGTATTCCATCACGTCCTCTGAGCCGGCGGAGAGGATCGTCGCCTCGTCCACCGTCTGCAAGGAACCGCTGATCTCGTCCATCAGTTTTTTGTAGCGCTCGGCGGCCGCGAGTCGTTCCGCCTCGCGGCGGGCGGCGTCCTCTTCCTCCTGCCGCTTGAGCCTCGCGCGCTCCTCTTCGGCGGCGACCCTGGCGAGCTCGGCCCGCTTCGCCTCGTCCTCCCGCGCCTTGATCTCGCCCGTCAGCAGGGCGACGAGCCGCTGGATGTCGTCTTTCTCAGGCGAGGCGGGATTCAGCATCAGGTAGACGGTGTAGTCACCGACGGCGTCGGCGAAGCGCTCGAGCTTCACGCGCGAGTTCGCCCGATTCACGTACGCGGGCGCGTAGGCGGAGTCCGCCTCGATCGAGCGTGAGTACATCCGCTCGGCCTCCGTCCACAGGCCCTGCAGGTAATACACGTTGCCCGCGTTGTAGTAAAGGACCTTGCGGTCCGCGCCGCGGGCCTGGGCGCCCTTCATGAAGGCGCTGATCGCGTCGTCGTATTTCCCGAGCTGCTGGTAGCATAGGCCAAGATATACAAAAACGCGGGGATCCGCGCCGCTTTTTTGGGACGCTTGGTAAAGAACGGGCGCGGCCTCAGCGGGCTTGTTCTCCCGAAAGAGCCGCTCGCCTTCGGCGAAGAAGTCGAGCGCCGAAAGGGGGAAAAGGCCGAAGACGAGGAAAGCTACCGCGAGAAACGCGGTAAGCCGTTTTCCACCCGCCCGCGATACGGGCGCATAGCCATAATCGTTCATATTTGACAATACCCCATAAAAGCTATACTCTTTTACTATGTCATCGACCTTCGTCATCATCATCTTCACCCTTGGCGTCGGGGTCGCCGTCCTTCTTGTATTCCTGGTCCGCTCCATCCTTACCCCCAAAAAAATCGCCGGGATCGAGAAGCTGATCGCGAACGGGAAGCACGCACAGGCGATCCGCGTGGCGAAGTCGATCATCTCCCGAAGCCCGCGCGACGCCGACGCGCGCTACATGCTTGGGAAGGCCTACCTGGCCGACGGGAAATCCGAGCTCGCGCTGATGGAGTTTAAGGCCGTCAACGCGACCGCGATCTTCTCAAAATCCGTTCCAGAGGCCGAGTTCAGAAAGACTATAGCACAGTTGTTCCTGAAATTTAACCAGCCCGACGAGGCTTTGAAGGAATATCTCCTCCTCCTCAAGCTGGAGCCCTTCCAGGCCGAGCACTACTACAACGCGGCTCTTCTCTTCGAGCAGCGTGACATGACCGAGCAGGCCCTCGCCTACTACCGGAAGGCAGTCGAAACGAACCCGAAGCACGCGACCGCCCACGCCGCCCTCGGTCTCCTCCTCTTCCGCGCGAAGCAGATGACCGACGCGAAGCAGGAGATCAACGTCGCCCTCAGGCTCGACCCGAACAACACCAAGGCCCTGTACTACCAGGGCAGGCTCCTCCGCGAGAGCCACGACTACGCGAACGCCCTCGCCTCCTTCGAGAAGGCACTTCGGGACCCGGAGCTCAAGCAGAAATGCCTGATCGAGCGCGGCTGCTGCTACATCGAGGCGAACAGCCTCGAGAAGGCGATCCTCGAGTTCGACAGGGCGATCAAGTCGTCCAAGGACGACGCCTCGAACGACACCCTTCACGCGCGGTATTTCCTCGCGTCATGCTACGAGAAGAACCGAGACATCGACCAGGCGATCGCCCAGTGGGAGATCATCTTCTCGAAGAAGCGGTCGTTCCGCGACGTCGGCGAGAAACTCTCGCAGTACCAAGAGCTCCGCGCAAACGACTACATCAAGGAGTACCTGACGGCCGGCAAGGAGGAGTTCTTCCAGATTTGCCGGGCCGTCACCAACTCGGCGCTCGACCTGACGGTGCGCGACATCAAAGAGGCGAAATTCGGATGCTCCCTGATCGCGGTCGAGAACGACGCCGAGAAATGGCGGAACGTCCGCAAGATGCCGAGGCTGATCCTCTTCTACCGCGACCCGAACCTGATCGAGGACGGTTTCCTCCGCGCGCTCCAGGAGGAGATGAAAAAGCAGTCGATCATCCGCGGCATCGTCATCACGAGCTCCGGCTTCACGCGCACCGCCCTCGAGTTCGCCGAGAGCCGGCCCCTCGAGCTGATCGGAAAAGATCGGCTCGAGCAAATGCTTTCCTCGCTCGACGTCTTCCGCTCCAATAAACGCGCATGAAGATTCTCTGCGTCTCGGACCAGATCGACCCCCTCGTTTACAGCGCGAGCGTCCGAGACCGGTACCGCGACGTTGATCTCGTGCTCGCCGCCGGCGACCTGCCGATGGAATACATCGATTTCATCGTGTCTTCCCTAAACAAGCCCGTGTACTTCGTGTTCGGGAACCATAACCTCTCCGAGTTTTCCCGATACCACCCGAACGCGGCCGGGGACGAGTCGCCAGCGCAGGGCTTCGCGGAGTCGCGCCGCTCGACGGCCGATGGGCACGGGGCCATCTACCTCGGCTTCCGCGCGAGGCGCGAGGGTAAACTCCTCCTCGCCGGGCTCTCGGGCTCGCTTCGCTACAACCGCGGGCTCAACCAATACACGGATCGGCAAATGCGCTGGCGCATCTACGCCCTCGTCCCGCGGCTCCTCTTGAACCGCATCCGGTACGGGCGCTACCTCGACATCCTCGTGACCCACGCGCCGCCCGCCGGTATCCACGACAAAGACGACCCTTGCCACCGGGGTTTCAAGTGCCTCCTCTGGTTCATGCGCCGCTTCAAGCCCGCATACCTGGTCCACGGGCACATCCACCTCTACGACCTCCAGGACGTCCGCGTGTCCCGCTACCTCGGGACAACGGTCGTGAACGCGTATAGCCACTACCTCATCGAGACCGGAACGGGAACCCAATGAACGACTACGTGAAGATCCAGGCGGGCGAGGATTTCGCCCGCGCGCGCAACAAGGCCCTGCTGAACGAGATCCAGAACTTCATGAACCCCGACAAGCGGCGACTCCTGTCGTTCCACGACGTCAAGCAGATACTCAGGCCAAAGAACGAGGTATACGCCGGGATGCAGACCGTCCCGATCGACCGGATCGTCGGCAGCGAGGGGCGGTATCAGGACTTCGACCGCCACTTCCTGCCGCGTACGAGCAACCTTCGCCAGCGCTGGGAGCGGGTCGACGCGGCGCGCCTCACGGACGTGATCCTCCCCCCGATCCAGCTCTACGAGATCGGAGGGCTGTATTTCGTCCGCGATGGGAACCACCGGGTGTCGGTCGCCAAGGCGCAGGGGGTCGAGTTCATCGACGCCGAGGTCATCTCCCTGCAGAGCGAGATCAAGCTGAGAAGCGGGATCACGGCGGATAAGCTCCTCTCCGAGATCATCAAGTACGAAAAGCGCGTCTTTTACGCGGAAACGGACTTCGGCGACCTGACCGACTACTGGGACCTCGACTTTACCACGCCAGGCCAGTACGACGTGATCTACAACCACATCCTGGTCCATAAGTACTTCATCAACTCGACCGTCGAGACCGAGATTCCGTTCTCGGACGCCCTGGTCTCCTGGTACCGAAACGTTTACCTGCCGGTGATGCAGGTCATCAAGAAGTACCGCCTAAACCGCAAATTCCGGAGGCGTACCTCAAGCGACCTGTACGTCTGGATCATCAAGCAGTGGGACGACCTTAAGCGGAAGTACGGCCTCGACTACAGCCTTGACAGGGCGACCCTCGATTGGACGAAACGGGAGCGTCCCGGCATCGTCGCGACCCTTCGGGCATGGCTGAAAAGGGGCCCAAAAACTTGACGACGCGGAATTTCAATGGTAGACTGAAGCATAATGCAAATAGCACTACTTGAGTCATACGCGGTACTTCCCCTGGCTGCCGGTTTTTTGCTCCAGGGACTTGCGGCATTCCTTCTGCTTAATTTCTATCGTTCACCGTCCGGCAAGGCCGTCAAACCCGGGCTTTTCGCGCTTTCCGTCGTCGCCATCCTGTTTCTCGCCGTCTCGAACGTCCTCGCATTCGTCATCCCGAGCGTCTTCGTCTATTCGTCGGGAGTCCTCGCCGCGAGCGCCGTTATCCTCGCCCTGGCGGCGCTAGCCCCGCGCTTTGTCCCCGTCGAAGCCGCCCCAGAGCCGGAGCCGGAGCATGTGGCCGATGAGGAACCGGGAGAGGATCCCTTGATCGGCATCGCCCAGCGATTCCTCCAGCACGTCTCCGAGTCCCTTGCCGGCGAGGTTAACCTCGTCCGTCTCCTCGACTTCGTCAACGAGAGCATGATCGAGAACACGGCGGCCGACGGAGGAGTCGTCTTCCTGACCGACGACTTCGAGGATGTGATCGCCGCGAAGTCCTACTCGGGCAAATTCCCGCCCCCCTACAAGCTCCCCGGCGACCTCCCGCACAAGGCGGTCCGGGTCGAGACGAATTTCCGCTACGCCCAGTTCGCCCTCGGCGAGACGATATTCGGCGAGGTCGCCGCGTCGGGCAAGTCCCAGCTTATACCGAACGGCGCGGCCGACGATCGCATCTACGTCAACGAGCCCGAGGATTTCCTGAAGCCCGGCAGCTACATCGTCGTCCCGCTTATGGTCAAGGACCGCGTCGTCGGCGTCGCCGGCCTCGCCCGGCTCCCCGAGCGCGAGCCCTTCGACGAGGAGAACTTCCGCATCGCGAACGCCCTCTCCCTGTACGCGGGCGCCGCGATCAACAACGTGTACAGCGTCCAGGAGATCCTGGAGCACGCGGACCTCGAGCGCGAGGCGAGCATCGCCTCGAAGATCCAGAAGACCCTGCACCCCAAGCGGCTTCCCGACCTTCCCGAGGTCGGCTTCGGGTCCTTCTTCACCGCGACGAAGGGCGTCTGTGGCGACTACTACGACATCATCCTCGCCCGGCGCGACCGGATCGCCGTGGTCGTCGCCGACGTCGCCGGCAAGGGCATTCAGTCCAGCCTGGTGATGAGCATGCTGCGCTCGATCCTTCACCTGGTCACCAACACGACCAAGAGCGCCGGGGTCATCCTCGACTGGATCAACAAGGGCATCACCGGGAAGATCGACATGGACCACTACGCGACCCTGTCCTTCCTGAGCTATTCCCCTGCGGACCATTCGGTCGAGTACGCGAGCGCCGGGCATCAGCCCCTGCTGATCTGGCGCGAGGCGGGGAAGAAGATCGAGGTGGTGCGCCAAAACACCGACCCGATCGGCGTCGAGCGAGGCTCGAAGTACCCCGAATTGAAGTTGACAGTCCAGAAAGGAGACATTATTATCTTCTTTACGGACGGGCTCATCGAGGCGCTCAACCAAGAGGGGCGCCAATATGGCGTCGAGTCCCTCTCGCGCGTCATCGCGCAAAGCAGTTCATTAACCGCAAAAGAGATCGCGACAGAAGTGAAGCATAATATACAAGCCTTCGTCGGCTCGGCCGGCCTCCACGACGACCAAACCCTCGTCGTGATGAAGATCAAGGCTTAAGACGACAAGGAAAGGAGCAGCATCGGTATGGAACTTAAGATCAGGAAAAACGGCGAGGTATACATCATAGATGTAAACGGGGAGATGGACCTGTACAACTCCTACAAGCTCAAGGAGCTGGTGATGAAGATGCTCGAGAAGAACGTGCAGGCCTTCATCATCAACCTCGAACAAGTGGATTACATCGACTCGTCGGGCATCGGCGCGCTCATCTACATCTGCTCCACGGTAAAGAAGATGAACCTGAAGCTCGCGATCACCAACATCCACGGGTCGGTAAAGAAGGTCATCGAGCTGACCAAGCTCATGGGCTATTTCCCCATCACCAATAGCATTGAAGAAGCCCTCCAGCAGATGGAAGGCTAAATCCGATAGCCGTAGGAGATAATACATGAATCCGATAAAAGAACTGCGCGCCGACGGAAGCGATCCCCTTTTCGATAAGACCAATATGCTCTATAAGGAGTTTCCCTCCGACTTCCGCCAGATCCGCTACTTCACCCTCCTTATCGTCCAGTCCGCCCCGCTCGAGATCAAGGAGATCAACCTTCTCGAGCAGCAGATCGGCGAGATCATCAAGAACGCAGTCAAGCACGGCAACGGCTGCGACCTGAACAAGAAGGTCTGCGTCTGGTATTCCTTCAGCTCAACGCACGCCCACCTGATCGTCGAGGACGAGGGCTCGGGCTTCAAGGACATCGCGAAGTGGAACGAGTTCAACCGAAAGCGCCTCGAGTGCCTCTATCAGCAGGATTTCGAGCACCTGGGCTCCTACGTTTCCTTCCGCACCCCGAAGAGCGACGAGCAAGACGGCGGTAACGCCCTCTTCGCCGCGCTCGAGTACTGGAACGGCGGGTTCGTCTTCAATGACAAGCGAAACGGGGTCGCCATGCTCAAGAAGTACCCCCAGCGCCGCCACGGCATCTCGATCGACGGGGAATAATACCTCTCGGGTGTTTCCCCTCGAAACGAAAGGCCGCCTTAAAAGGCGGCCTTTTTCTTTACACGCTTCCCGAGCGGCTCGCTATCCCCGGTACACGGCGGCGTAAGCTCGCTCGAACAAAAAGCGTTTATCCTCCTCCTGCAATCCCGATAGCTCTAATACGCAGGCGACGCCGCCTGGGACGCGGCGCGCGACCCTAACCTCGGCCGTTGCACGCACGGTTCGCGTTCCGGAGGAAAGGGTCGCGGACACTCGCTCTCCCGCTCGCGCCCATGGCTCCGAGGCGAACTCGGCCGGTACGAGAGCGACGGCCATCTCGTGATCCGCGAAAAGGAGCCCGGTCTCGACCTTCCCCCGCTCGGCCCGCGTCATACGCTCAGCGACGTATCGCTCCGTGGGCAAGAACGGAAGATCGGCGAGGGCACAAGACGGGGTTTCAGAAAGAACGACGCGACCAAGCCCCCTTGAGAGGGCAAGGGAAAGCCCCGAGGCATTCCCGGGGGGAGCGTCTCGCTTAAAAACCTCGTGCGGCACGAGGACGGTCCACTCGCCGCCCGATGACACCGCGCGCGAGTCGAAGAAAAAACCGCGCCCTTTGCAGCTGAAGAAAACGGAGACAGGACCCTCGCCGCTCAAGGCCTCCGCCGCGAGGACGACGGAATCGCCCGAACGCCGATAGCGCGAGGCGTCGAGGACGGCTGGCGCGCCGTCGCGGACGACGCAAAGCGGGGCCCCCTCGTCGGAAAGGGCTCCGATCACGTACTCACGCTCAATTCGCGACAACGGCGTCCGCATAACTCTCCGGATCAACGGCGATTTGATCGACGCGCCAGGCGTCCCCGTCCTTGGCCGCGAATAACGTAAGGAAGAAGCGCCGCCCGGAGGCGAGCTCGAGAAGGAAAGGCACCTCCGCGACAGCGGGCTCCACGAAGCGGGGTCGGCCGAAACGCGATCCCATGACTGGCCCAACCCGGCTTAGCTGCAGCGATATGACGGCGAGCGAGAACGCCCCGCCCTCCTTCGCGAACAGGGACGCGTCGAGGTTTCGCGCGACGAAACCCCGGGACGTCGACTCGAGGAGCGAGAGGAGGGCCGCGTCGGCGCCTGAATAGTCGAGTGACCCGAGCCCCTCGAGGGTAGGATAGATCGGACGCTCACCTGAGACCCGCCGGGCCGACAGGGTCGGAAGGACTTCGTTTCCTCCCTGCACGGAAAGAGCCTCTGGGGCGACGGGAGGAAGGTTCCCGAGCGGCGGCTCAACCCAGTCGACGAGGGAGAACCTCGTCTCGGCGTCCTTCCGCGCGGTCGCGGTGCGCTCGGCGCCGGGATTGCCGGGGACGGCGAGAAGGGCGAACGCGGCGATGAGTATCTTGTGCGCGCTAAGACAGGCCATCGCGCACAGTATAGCACGGCGCGCGCTCTATGGACAATCTCGCGCTATCGGGGTAGATTACTCCGAGAAAACCGACATTCGACCAAGGAGAGCCACGATGGCACTGACCCTGACCGAGAAGATACTGAAGAGCCACCTCGTCGAACCGAAGGACGCCCTTCCCCCGCGCGGGAGCGACATCGCCATCCGCATCGACCAAACACTGACCCAGGACGCGACCGGCACGATGGCGTACCTGCAGTTCGAGACGATCGGGATCGACCGCGTCAAGACCGA
>JAKPSR010000191.1 GCA_029571425.1 Spirochaetota bacterium
GCGAGCCGCTCAAGCTCGAGGTAGTCGGCGGCCGCGCGGCCCGCCTCCTCGTCGGCGACCCGCTCGACGCGCGAGGCCTTCGCGTCCTGGTAACGCGCGTAGGCGCGCTCGGCGAGCGCGTAGAGGGCAAGATCGGGGAGCTTGGCCCCGGTGACCGAGACAGAGGTAACCGTCAATCGTCTGTCGGCGGCGGATTGGGCCGCCGCGAGAAGGGACGCGGCGAGCTCGCCTTGCTCAGTTGGCAGCGGATTCCCGCCCCGGGCCCGCGAAACCCACGTCGACGCGAGGGACTTTCCGACGCGCGCGAGCTCGGCGTCGGTCCAGGCGTCGAGGGTCGATTGATCCGTAACCTTGGCTTCCTTGACGAGGGAGGGAAGGGCCACGGGATCGACCCGGGCGGCGAGCGATAGCTCTATTCGGTAGGAAAAGTCGGGCGTGCCCTCGAGGAGCTTCGCGTAGAGGTCCGCCGAGGGAAGGGTCCCGGATACCGTCTCGGCCCTCGTTCGGTCGTCGAGCTTGAAGCGGAGTATGCGCGAATTCGTCGGGATCAGCCGCTCCCATGCCCAGCGGAATGCTCCGGGGGATATCGGCGCCGGGTCGACCCCGCCCGTCTTCGAGACGAGGACGCCATGCTCGCCGAGCGGCACCCAAAAGGGCAGCCATCCCGGGATAAAGGCGGCGGCGGCGAAGGCGATGAGGAGTACGAGCGAGACGAAGGCTTTTTTCATAGCATCCCCTGACAAAAGGATCCCGAAATCGGGTATACTCAACCGGCACGGAGTATTCGATAAGGAGTATACCCCAGAATCATGCTGAGGAAAAGCCGCAAGCAGCTGACGATCCGCTTTCTACACCGTACCATCCTCTTTTGCGCGAGCTTTTCCGTCGCCCTGCTTGCCTTTTTCGCCTTCGGTAACTACCAGGACTTCCTCGACGAGACCCAGCTGGTCATCCTTCGGTCGATGGTGCTCGCCGGGATCGCGACCTTCCTGCTGTCGGCGACGATGATAATCACCGGGGTTGTCGTGTTCGTCCGCGAGCGAAAGCGGCTCTATCTACGGCTCATGGCCTCGGGCGCCCTTTTCATGTTTTTTGGCGCCGCGCTTGCCCTTCTGGGCGCCGGGATCATCCTGTTGAGCGACGGCCTGTAAGTTGACAAAGAATTCCCGCGCGCCCTATTATGCACCGGATGAACACACAGGAACGACTGTACGCGGTCCGGGGCGCGGTTTGCTGCCGGAACGAGGAAGCCTCGATCGGCGAGCTCGTGCCCGAGCTCTATCGGCGCCTTCTAAAAAACAACTCCATTGACGAGGCGCGCATCGTCTCCGTCCTCTTTACCGTCACCGCCGACCTTACCAGGATGAACCCGGCGACCGCACTGCGCAAGGCGGGCCTCGCCGAGTCAGCGCCCCTTTTCGCCGCGCTTGAGCCGGCGATCGATGGATCACTCGCGGGCGTCGTACGCGTTCTTATCACCTACTATGGCTCGTCCGAGCCGGTTCCCGTCTACTTTAACGGGGCGGAGGCCCTTCGCCCCGACCTCTTCCCGCGGACCGGGCCGAAGGCGGATTAACCCGGATGGGTCGCGTCGAGTCGGTATGGATCGCCTCCCGGGAGTACGCCGGGATAGCGGAGGCGGGCGGGGTGAAGAACGTCGCCCGCTCGCTTGCCAAGGGCCTCGTCCGTAAGGGCGTCGCCGTCACCGCGTTCGTGCCGCGTTACGGTTGCGTTGAGCAGTCGGGTGACGAGGCCGGTTCCGTCGAGATCGCGGTGGCGGGAACGTCCCATCGCGTGGTCTATCGCTCATTTGACTTTCATGGGGTTCGCGTCGTCCTGGTCGATTCATCCTCCTTCGTCGAGAAGGAGGCGTGCTACACCTATACCGCCTCGGAGGAAGGTCGCGTCCCCGGAGCCGTTCGGGGAAAGGGCCATCGTGATACCGACGAGATGAACGTTCTCTTCCAGCGCGCGGTCATCGCGTGGGCTCGTCTCGCGGGAGCGGCTCCGGACGTCATTCACTGTCAGGACGCGCATACCGCCTTTCTACCGGCCCTTGCCCGCCATTCCGCTGATGCCCCGCTCTTCGCGCGCACGCGCTTCCCGGTGACCATCCACAACGCTGGGCCGGGGTACCGCCAGTCCATCGCGGGCTTGGCGCGCGCGCGGGAGCTTACCGAGCTTCCGACGGAGGTTCTTGAGCGCGCGGTCCTTCGCGGCTCGGTTGAGCCATTTCTCGTCGC
>JAKPSR010000008.1 GCA_029571425.1 Spirochaetota bacterium
AGGCGTGCGAATTCGATTATTCGGGCACTCAGGCGTGCAAGGCGTTGCGCGAGCAGGGATATCGGATTGTCTTGGTAAACTCGAATCCTGCCACGATCATGACGGATCCGGTCATGGCTGACGCTACGTACATCGAGCCGCTAAACCTAGCGCGTCTCGAGAAGATAATCGAGAAAGAACGTCCCGACGCCCTCCTGCCGAACCTCGGCGGGCAAACGGGGCTTAACCTGGCGTGCGAGCTGAACAAGGCCGGGATTCTGGAAAAGTATAACGTGAAGGTTATCGGGGTGAACCTCGACGCGATCGAGCGCGGGGAGGACCGAGAGATATTCAAGGCCACGATGCAGTCCCTCGGCATCGAGACGCCGCGTTCCGACATTACGTACAGCGTCGAGGGCGCAGAGCGGATCGCCGAGGGGCTTGGGTTCCCGGTCGTCGTGCGCCCTGCGTACACGATGGGCGGCGCGGGCGGCGGGCTCGTCTACAACGTTGAGGAGCTTCGGACGGTCGTCGCTCGCGGGCTTGAGCTTTCCCTGACGCATCAGTGCCTTATCGAGGAATCCATCCTTGGATGGGAAGAGCTTGAGGTCGAGGTCGTGCGCGACAGCAAGAATCAGATGATCGCGATCTGCTTTATCGAGAACATCGACGCTGTCGGGGTTCACACGGGCGATTCCTTTTGCTCCGCCCCCTTCCTGACGATTGACAAGGGCCTTGAGGAGCGGCTCAAGAAAGACGCCTTCCGCATCGTTGAGTCGATCGGGGTCATCGGCGGAACGAACGTGCAGTTCGCCCACGATCCCAACACGGGCCGCGTCGTCATCATCGAGATAAACCCGCGCACCTCGCGCTCGTCCGCCCTCGCGTCGAAGGCGACCGGGTTTCCCATCGCCCTGATTTCGGCGAAGCTCGCGAGCGGGATGACCCTCGACGAGATCCCGTATTGGCGAGATGGTACCCTCGAGAAATACTCGCCCTCAGGGGACTATGTGGTGCTGAAATTCGCACGTTGGGCGTTCGAGAAATTCCGCGGGGTCGAGGACAAGCTTGGCACGCAGATGAAGGCCGTCGGCGAGGTGATGTCGATTGGGAAGACGTTTAAAGAAACCTTTCAAAAGGCGATTCGAGGACTCGAGAACGGTCGCCATGGGCTTGGCTTCGCGAAGGACTTCAATAAGCGAAGTCTCGCGGAGCTGTTGGAGATGCTCCGGCATGCGACGAGCGAGCGGTATTTCGTGATGTACGAGGCCCTTCGAAAGGGCGCCGATGTCTCCAAGCTCTACGAGCTGACCTACGTGAAGCCCTACTTCATCGAGCAGATGAAGGAGCTTGTCAAGCTTGAGGAGGAGATACTCAAGACCCCGGGACGACTGCCTTCGGACGAGCTTCTTTCTCGCGCGAAAAAAGATGGGTTCTCTGATAAGTATCTCGCCAAGATACTGGGCATTCGGGAACGCGACGTGCGAAAGCGCCGCGCCGAGCTTGGGATCGTCGAGGGTTGGCACGCGGTACCGGTATCGGGCAAGGAAAACACCTTTTACTATTACTCTTCATATAATGCCCCAGACGCCTCGCGCGCGAGCGACAATAAAAAGAAGATACTCATTCTCGGTGGTGGGCCGAACCGGATCGGGCAGGGTATCGAGTTCGACTACTGCTGCGTGCACGCAGCCTTCGCGCTTCGCGAGCTTGGCTACGAAACCATCATGATAAACTGCAATCCGGAGACCGTGTCCACCGACTACGACACGAGCGACAAACTATACTTCGAGCCCGTTACCCTGGAGGACGTCCTTCAAATCTACGAGAAGGAAAAACCCGAGGGCGTGATCGTGCAATTCGGCGGGCAGACCCCGTTGAACATAGCGCGCGAGTTGGCCGATGAGGGCGTGCGTATCCTGGGGACGAGCATAGATAGCATCGACGTTGCCGAGGATCGGGACCTCTTCCGCAAGATGATGGAGAAGCTTGGCATCCCGATGCCGGAGTCCGGCATGGCGAGCACGATCGAGGAGGCGGTTTCCGTCGCGAATGGGATCGGCTATCCGATCATGATAAGGCCCTCGTTCGTGCTTGGCGGGCGCGGCATGGAGGTTATCTACGACGAGTCCATGCTCCGCGAGTACGTCGCGAAGGCCGTTGGCGTTACCCCCGATCGCCCGCTTCTCCTTGATCGGTTTCTCCGGAACGCCCTCGAGTGCGAGGCTGATGCCCTCTCCGACGGGGAACATGTGTTCATTCCGGCGGTAATGGAACATGTCGAGCTTGCCGGCGTCCACTCGGGGGACTCCGCGTGCGTGATCCCGCCGGTGTCCATCGCGAAGGAACACCTGGATACCATCAAGCGGTATACCCGCGAGATCGCGGAGGCCCTGCACGTTTGCGGGCTGATGAACATGCAGTACGCGATCGAGGACGGGAAGGTGTACGTTCTCGAGGCGAATCCTCGGGCGAGCCGGACCGTTCCTCTCGTCTCGAAGGTCTGCAACACCCAAATGGCCCGGCTTGCCACCCGGCTGATGCTTGGCGCGCGGCTTGCCGATCTCGACCTTCGCGAGAAGACAATCCCGCACTACGGCGCGAAGGAGGCCGTGTTCCCCTTCGATAAGTTCCCGGAGGTCGATCCAGTCCTTGGGCCTGAGATGCGTTCGACAGGCGAGGTCCTCGGCCTCGCGGCGGACTTTGGTCTCGCGTTTTATAAATCGCAGGAGGCCGCGGGTAGCTTCCTCCCCGCCGACCTCAACCCGGAAACCGGCGCGGGCAAGGTGCTGATAAGCCTTTCCGAGAAGGAAACGCAGGCCGCCCAGGCCGTGGAGGTTGGGAAGACCTTCGCCGCTCTCGGCTTCACGATTCTGGCGACGGAGGGGACCGCCGCGTTCTTTCGCGCCTCCGGCGTCGCGTGCGAAACGGTGGCGAAGATAAACGAAGGACGGCCGAACGTCCTTGACGTCGTGCTTAACCGTCAGGTTAGCTTGGTGATAAATACCCCGAGCGGGCGGCGCGACGCCCTTGCCGACGACGCGGTTATCCGGAAGGCGGCTATAAAGTACAAGGTTCCGTACATCACCACCCTCGCGGCCGCCCTCGCTTCGGCGCAGGGTATCGCGGCCGCTCGGCGCGGGAAGGGCGGGGTCACCTCTCTGCAGGAGTATCACGCCGCGATTCGGTAAGGAGCGTTCCACTGTTGTCGCCGCGGGCTCGCGCCGACGTGGCATCCTTTCGCTTGCGGTGGGCCGTTGTCCGTGTCCCGTATTGAGGCTCGTTCCCTTTTTTGCTATCCTCTCCGGAAAGGAGCGCAATCATGCATGTGGTGTGTCTTGACCTCGAGGGAGTGCTGGTGCCGGAGATTTGGATCGAGTTCTCGAAGGCGACAGGCCTCGACGAGCTCAAGATCACGACGAGGGACGAGCCTGACTACGACAAGCTGATGCGTTTCCGTATCGGCGTGCTCGCCCGCGAAGGGCTCAAGCTCGCCGACATCCAACGCGTCATCGGGGGGATGGATCCGCTTCCCGGCGCACGCGCGTTTATGGACGAGTTGCGCTCTCTGACACAGGTTATCATCCTCTCCGATACCTTTACCCAGTTCGCCGCCCCATTGATGGCGAAGCTCGGATACCCGACCCTTTTTTGCAATGAGCTCGTCGCGGGCCCTGACGGCACCGTGACCGGTTACAGCCTCAGGCAGAGCGACGGCAAGCGTAAGGCCGTCGAGGCGCTGAAGTCGATCAACATGCGGGTAATGGCGGCCGGTGATTCCTACAACGACCTCGCCATGATTCTGAAGGCCGACGCGGGCGCCCTGTTCCGCGCCCCTGCCTCGATCAAGGCCCAGCATCCCGCGCTCCCTGCCTGCGAGGAGTACGCAGAGCTTCTCAGTCGCGCGCGCGATTTCGTCCGATCGTAGCCGCCGGCTGCCCCGTAAGGAGCCTGTCGTCCACGCGCACGAACGCTGTCGCGAAAAGGGTCAGGATACCCATGAGCGCGTAGGTGAGCCGGGGCGACGAGTCCATCAGGACGCCAACGATTGGGTAGAAGGCCATGGTGATGAGCCGCTCGAGCATGGACACCCCCGAAAGAACGGTGGCCCGATCATCGTCCTCGATACGCTCGTTCATAAGAAATGATAGGATAGGAGCTC
>JAKPSR010000047.1 GCA_029571425.1 Spirochaetota bacterium
AAATATTCTACTAGCTTAATTTGAGTGGATTTCTTTAACCTACAATGAGTTATAACCACTACTTAAGTATAAATCGGATTTTTATCTAGTACAGCCCCTTTTTTTCTATCCTATCCGCCTCTTTAGTGGAACGCAAGAAAAATTACGGGTGATTTTTAGGTGATAGCAGGAATACCTCTATGCGAATTGAAAATAACCATGGTTTTTTGTTTTTTCTTCAATAATTGTATCCTTCGTTGACGGGAGATTGGCCTGGGGATACACTATACCGAAGTGAAGGGGGCGATAATGCCTAAAAAAGTGTGGAATTGGGTGGGTATTGGGTGCGTTTTGGCGCTTTTCTGTGCTTCATGCCTTTCGACCGTCGAATCGGTCGCGGCTTCCTTACCGCAAGCCCCAAAGGGGAGCACAAAGCGGCCTGTCGTGACCAATGCCGAAGCGATTAGCGCCTTAAAGGATGCGCTCAAGGTCGGAATCCAATCCGCCGCCGATCGCCTCTCGGCGCGAGATGGCTATTTCGGCGACGTTCTCGTAAAGATCCTTCTCCCCGAAGAGGCAAAGCCCATCATCGATAACCTAAAGAAGATCCCTAAGGGACGAGAGCTTGTGGACGATGTTGTCCTGCGGCTTAATCGGGCCGCCGAGTCCGCCGCCGCCGAGGCCGTCCCGATCTTCACTGATGTTATCATGAGCATGACGATCGCGGACGGGATTAAGATCGTGAAGGGCGGGAACCGCGCCGCTACCGAGTATCTTCGCTCACGTACGTGGAATTCCCTCCGCGATCTGTATCGGCCTAAAGTCGACGCCGCTTTGGCGAAGCCCCTGATCGCGGGCGTCTCCGCGAAGAAGTCGTGGTCCACCCTCACGACGGCGTATAACAGGGCCGGACAGGTAGCGAACTCGGCGGCGGCGCTCGCCGGCAAGAAAAAGCCAATGCCCCCCGTTGAAGTCGATCTCGCGACCTACGCGACTGAAAAGGCCTTGGCAGGCTTGTTTTTGAAAGTAGGCGACGAGGAGGAAAAGATCCGCAAGAATCCGTTGGGGTATGCGTCCTCGATGATCAAGAAGGTATTCGGCGCCCTCAAGAACGGTCTTCTGTAATACTCTTGACAATATGAACACTTGAACATATATTCAAGCGTATGAAGACGATAGATTCCTCCGACCTTGAACATGACGAAGGCGCCGAGCCTGGATGCGTGCACGATGAGTGCGTATCCCGCGCGCGCGCGAAGATACCGAACGACGAAACACTCGGCGACCTTGGCGAATTTTTCAAGACCTTCGGCGACTCGACGCGCATCAGGATAGTCGCGGCCCTCATCGCGGGCGAGCTTTGCGTGCACGACATCGCGGCCGTGCTTGGGATGACCGTGTCGGCGGTTTCCCATCAATTGCGCGTGCTCAGGCAGGCGAAGATCGTGCGCACCCGAAGGGATGGGAAGCAGATATTCTATTCAATCGATGACGAGCACGTGGGCATCCTCTTCTCGGTCGCCCTCGAGCATGTCCGGGAAGGGGCCTGATATGGCGTGCGCCTGCGGTCAGTGCTCGGTCGCCGAGCGTCGGGCTCGCGCTGAGGTACGCCTCCTCGCCGCGCGATTTGCCTTGTCGTTTGCCATATTCGCCGTAGCCATTGCGCTTTCTTCCTTCCGGGGACTCGGCGGTCGTCCGTTGCTCGCGCTCTACCTCGCGTCATGGCTCGTGGCTGGATACCGTGTCCTCGCGTCTGCCCTTCGGGGCATCGCGCGCGGGAAGGTATTCGACGAGAATTTCCTGATGTCCATCGCGACGGTCGGCGCCTTCCTGATCGGGCAGTGGTCCGAGGGCGCGGCGGTCATGCTCTTCTATAACTTGGGAGAGATGATCCAGGAGTCGGCGGTCAACAAGTCCCGACGGTCCATAACCGACTTGATGGACGTTCGTCCCTCGAGCGCCTTGCTCGCCGACGGCCGTGAGGTGCATCCCGCCGAAGTCGCCCTTGGCGACGCGATACGCGTCGTGCCCGGCGCGAAGGTCCCGCTCGACGGGGTGGTTGAGTCCGGTTTCTCGAGCGTCGACGCCTCGCGCCTGACCGGCGAGAGCGTGCCCCGCGACGTCGGACCGGGTAGCGAGGTGCTTGCCGGCTTCGTCAACGGGGGAGGGGAGCTGGTCGTGCGCGTGGGCGCCCGCTTCCAGGATACCGCCGCCGCGCGGATGCTTTCGCTCGTCGAGGGGGCGCAGGCGCGCAAGGCACGGGCCGAGAGGTTGATCACCTCGTTCTCGAGGGTGTATACGCCGATCGTGACGGTCGGCGCCGTCCTTCTCGCCCTGATCCCCCCGCTCGTCCTGCGGGCCGCGTTCGAGCCCTGGGTGTCGCGGGCGCTTGTCTTCCTCGTGATATCCTGCCCGTGCGCCTTCGTGATCTCGGTCCCGCTCGGGTTTTTCGGCGGGATCGGCGGGGCCGCGCGCCTGGGCGTCCTCGTCAAGGGCGCCGACTTTCTGGACGCCCTCGCGAAGACGCGGGCCGTTGTCTTCGACAAGACGGGAACCCTTACGCGCGGCGCGCTATCCGTGAGCCGCCTCGAGCCGGCCCCGGGCGTACGCGAGCGGGATCTGCTCGACCTAGCGGCGGCGGCTGAGTCCCGGTCGACCCATCCCGCAGCCGCCGCGATTCGCGCCCACGCGGCCGCGTCGAGCCCGGCCGCGGATGCGATCGAGTACCGCGAGCGGGCGGGTTTCGGCACGATCGCGCGCGTCGGCGGTCACATACTCGTCGCGGGCTCAAGGCGGCACCTCGAGGCGGAGGGGGTGTCCGGCCTTCCGCCCCCGTTCGCGGGATCAGGTACCTGCGTGGAGATCGCCCGCGACGGAGAGTACGCGGGGCGAGTAGTCCTCGCCGACGAGCCGAAGGCGGACGCCGCGCGGGCCGTGGCCGAGCTGAAGGATCTCGGCGTCTCGCGCGTCGCCATGCTCTCGGGAGACTCCCGCCTCGCGGCCCGCTCGGTCGCCGACGCCGTGGGGATCGACGAGGCGCATGCCGAGATCCTTCCCCACGAGAAGGTCGAGCGTTTC
>JAKPSR010000051.1 GCA_029571425.1 Spirochaetota bacterium
TGGTTGTGCGTCTCGTTCTTGAACATCAGGAGCCAGGGCTCCGAGCCCGTGACGCGGCCTTCGCGATCCGTGATGACGGCGTCGACGTAGATCGAGCACGCGTTGATCTCCGCCGACTCCTCGAGATCGTCGAGGAGCCCGCGCTTGCGCAGGGCTTTCGCCCCGATGACGGCCATGTCCATCAGTGTTACCGGCTTGTGGTCGGCGGCCCCCGGTTCGGCGCGCCCGCCGTAGACCTCGGCGCGGAGCCCTGAGTACGAGGCGACCGCTTCGGCGAGGGCCGCGCGGTACGGACCGTCCGGCACGTCGATGCGGTCGAGCACGGTGTTGAACGTCGTGTGTCGGCAATGGTCGGACCAGTAGGTGTCGAGGACGCGAAGCTCGGTCTCGGTCGGGTCGCGGCCCTCTTTCTTGAAATAGGATTGGAGGAAGGAGAGGTCCGCGACGTCCATCGCGAGGGAGGCCTTCGCGTGGAAAGAGGCGAGGCCCGCGGCGTCGAGCCCGATGAATCCGCCCAGCGTCGCGATGGGTCCGGGCTCCCCGACGTTGAGGGCGAGGGTTTGGGGAAGGTCCGGGGAGGCGACGCGGGAGTCGACGGGGTTGATCAGGTACCCGCGCACCCGGTCAAGGTCCTCGGCCGAAAGTTTTCCTCGTAGGACGTACACTCGGGCGGAGCGTACGGCCGCACGGCCGCCCGCGGGGCCGGTCAGCAGGGCCAGGCACTGCTCGGCGGAATCCGCGCGCTGGTCGTACTGGCCGGGGAGGTATTCGATCGCGATCGCCGTCTCGTCCGGCGCCGTCGGGAAAGATCCCCAATGGACGACGTCGCTTTGCGGCTCGGAGAAAATCTGCCCCGCCGCCCGGCGCGCCGTCTCGGGGTCGATTCCCTCGACGTCGTAGCGGTTCAGGTAGCGTACCCCCTCGAGCTTCGGTATCCCGAGAAAGCCGACGAGCTCGGCGAGCGTTCGGGCCGCCTCGTTCTCGAAACCGTTCTTGCGCTCGACGTAGAGCCGGGTAATGGGCGATTGCATGCGGGGTCCTCCGGTGGGTTCTTTTCCCGATTCTGCCATAAATGGGCGAAAATTGCTACGCGGGCTTACGCCGCGTTCGCCCCGGCGGGGTCGTCCGACAAGGCTGTCCCCTTTATTCGATCGCCCGAGTGTGCTATTACTGAAGGGCCTCTCGAAGGGGCAAATATCGCCGCAAGGAGCCGAATATGCAGGAAATTCTCGAGCTGTTGCAGAACGACGCGCGCTTGACCGCAGAGGACATCGCGACCATGACCAAGAAGTCCGTGGCGGAGGTCCAAGAGGCGATCGCGGCGATGGAGCGAGATGGCGTCATCCTGAAATACACGGCGATCGTCAACCAGGAAAAGGTGCGCGCCGAGAAAGAGACGGTTCGCGCGGTCATCGAGATCCAGGTGACGCCCGAGCGCGAGCACGGCTTCGACGCCCTTGCCGAGCGGATCTACCGCTTCCCGCAGGTGAAGTCCCTTCACCTGATGTCCGGCGGTTACGACCTTCAGGTCATCATCGAGGGGAAGACCCTCAAGGACGTCGCCTTCTTCGTCTCGGAGAAACTCGCGACCCTAAATGGGGTCAAGAGCACCAAGACCCATTTCGTCCTCAAGACCTACAAGGAGAACGACATCGTCTACGTCGACGGGAAGAAAGACCGGCGCGAAGGAGTGACCGCTTGAACACGAGGGAAGACCGCTTTTCGCGGAAGATGCTCAAGACGCCGCCGTCGCCGATCCGGAAGTTCTTCGACCTGATCATCGGCCGCGACGACATCATATCGCTGGGGGTCGGCGAGCCCGATTTCCCCACGCCCTGGGTCATGCGAGAGGAGGCCTATTACCACCTCGAGCAGGGACATACATCCTATACCTCCAACTGGGGCCTGACCGAGCTGCGCGAGGGCATCGCGCGATACCTCGCGAAGTTCGACCTGGACTACGACCCCAAGAAGGAGATACTGGTGACGATCGGCGTCTCCGAGGCGATCGACGCGGTGTTGCGCGCGATTCTTAACCCCGGCGACGAGGTGATCGTCTGCGAGCCCTGCTACGTCTCGTACCAGCCGCTCGTCGAGCTTTGCGACACCAAGCTCGTCAGGCTCGACACGATGCCCACCGGATTCATACCGACCGCCGCGGCGATCGAGCGGCTTATCACGCCGAAGACGAAGGCTATAATGTTCTGCAGCCCGAGCAACCCGACCGGTCGCATGATCCCGGCCGACGAGCTCGCCAAGATCGCCGAGGTGGTGAAGAAGCACCAGATATGGGTTCTTTCCGACGAGGTTTATTGCGAGCTCGTGTACGACGGGCACAAGCACGTCTCGATCGGCTCCTTCCCCGGCATGAAGGACTATTCCATTATCCTTAACGGCTTCTCGAAGGCGTTCGCGATGACGGGCTGGCGGATCGGGTACTTCGCGTGCCCCGCCGACCTGATGTCCGAGGTGCACAAGCTGCACCAATACTCGACTATCTGCGCGCCGATCATGAGCCAGTACGCCGCCCTCGAGGGGCTCAGGAGCGGGGCGGATGAGGTCGAGCGGATGCGCCTGTCGTACCAGCAACGGCGAAACCTGATGATCCACGCGTTCAAGGAGATGGGCCTGCCCGTCAACGAGCCCGAGGGCGCGTTCTACGTCTTCCCCGACATACGGAAGACCGGTCTTTCGTCCGAGGCGTTCGCGACTAAGTTGATCAACGAGTACAAGGTGGCCGTCGTGCCGGGGAACGCCTTCGGCTCGGGTGCCGAGGGGTTCATCCGCTGCTGCTACGCAACCGAGATCGGGAAGCTGAAGGAAGCCCTGCGGCGGATCAAGCTGATGGTCGAGGGAAAACCCTACGATGGGGCGTGACGCCTAACGCGGCGCGACGCCGCGCGGGGAATTAGTTGTCCTGGCCGCCCTCGAGGGCGGCCAGTTTTTTTTCCGCCGCGCGCGCCGCGTCCGCGAGGAAGGCCGCGCGGGCTATCTCCGCCGAGCGGCGATACGCGGTCGCGGCCTCGTCGCGCGCGCCCGCCTTCTCCTCGACCGTCCCGAGGGCAAGCCAGCTCGCGGCGAGCCCGTTCGGGTTTTCGGCTCGGCGGTCGAATCCTATCGCGGCCCTGAGCGCCTCGCGCGCGCCGGGGTAGTTCCCCGCCTTCGACCGTATCGACGCGAGGAGGAACCAGTCGTAGGCTGCGTCCTCGAGATATCTTCCCTTCTCGTGTATGGACGCCGCCTCGAGGGCGGCGACCTCGGCCGCGCGCGCGTCGCCGAGCTCCTTTTCGGCGAGCGAGAGGGCTCGGTACGCGAAGGCGGCGAAGAGTTCGTTGCCCTTCAATGCGGGCATCTCGGCCCGGACGGTCTCTCTCGCGCGGAGCGCCGCCGCGCGTCGCGCGTCCGAATCCATGTCGGGCGCGGGCGCCCCCTCGGCGAGTCCGCCGCGGGCTAGGTACACGCGCGAGACGGCCGTGAGCTCGGCGTCCGCGGACGCCGTCGCCTCGGCGAGGGCGCGTTTCCAGCAGTCGTTCGCGCGGTCGCGGTTCCCTTCGTTAAACCACGCGTTCCCCTCGGCGAGGAGCACGCGCGTTCGGGTCCCCGGCGAGTCGGCGGCGACCGCGAGGCGCCACGCCTCGGCGAGGAATAGGCGCGCGCTGTCGTATTCCCCTCGGAGTGCCGCGCGGTTCCCGAGGTCGATCTGGCCGAGCGCGGCGTTCCTGCCCTCGTATATCTCTACTGGCCGTTCCGGCGCGGAAGAGCACCCGGTCGCGCAGGCGAGCGTCGCCAACCCAATCGCCGCGAGGGCGATTAGGGCCGCTTTTCCATGTCTCATCGCGTTCGTGTTCATCGCGCTCTCCTAGAATTCGATATTCCGCGAGTTCGTCCCCGACGAGTCGGATTGCGCGCGCTCGGGTACCCCGTTCCGAAGGAGCGGGTTGTTCTTAAGCGCCTCGAGCACGTCCTGTCCCTTGCCGAGTGCCAGGCGCAGGTCCTCGACCAGGCGCGCGATCTGCGGCATCTGTGACTTGAGGATGGCCGTCGACGCCTCGACGTTGTCGAGCGTGCCGGCGAGCGAGCCGAAGGTCGATTCCACGTTCGCGAACATCGTCCCGTCCGGGTCGATCAGGGCAGGCACGAGACCCTTCGAGTCCGCTGACGCGCGCTCGAGATTGTCCGTAATGCCCTGCACGTTCGCCAGGATGCCCGAGAGGGACGACTCGAGCTCGGCCGTGATGCCGGAGACGCTCGTTAGGGTGTCGTTGAGCGGGCCGGGCGAGGTGCCGTTTAGCTGGCCAAGGGTCCCGCTTAGGTTGGAGAGGATCGGGTTAAGCTGGGCGATCAGGCTGTTGATCGTGTCGTCGCGCGGCGGGACGTAGGCGACTCCCTGCGAGACGAGGAGCCGACCTTCCGGCGAGTCCGCGCGCGGGATTCGCGATCCTTCCTTGATGGGCTCTGATCCGCGGCCCGGGTGGAGCAGGAGCTGGTTCGAGAGCCCGATTGGGTTGGTGATGAGCTCGATCAACGTTCCCTCGGTCACGCGACTCGCGTAGGTATCGTAGATCACGAGCGCCACGTCGACCTCGTCGTCTTCGTTCAGCGTTATGCGCTTTATCTTCCCGACCGTGAAGCCCTTATACTGGATCGACATTCCCTCGGAAAGGCCCGCCGAGGTCTCGAAGACCGCGGCGTAGGCGTAGTCCTTCGCGAACCACCGCTGCTTGCTGCCCAGCAGCAGCACGAGTAGGAGCAGCAACGCGAGGGCGGAAACCGCGAGCAGGCCGACGATTTGGTCCGCGTAGCGAATCTTGAATCTCATGACTGTATTTCCTTTTCCATCATGCGGGCGATCGATTCGTCGTTGACGAATTCCTCTGCCGACACGGAGAGCGCGAGCTTGCCGTCGACGATCAGGCACACCCGCTCGGCCATCTCCTTGATTACCTTTAGGTTGTGACTGACGAACACTACCGTGCGGCCCGCCGCTCGCTCTTTTTTCGCGAGGGCGATAAGGCGCCTCGCGGCCGTTTCGTCGAGCGATTCCGTCCACTCGTCGAGGAAGAGGATACTCGGCGCGCAGAGCGCCGCGCGCGCGAAGGCGATCAGCTTTTGCTCGCCCATCGAGAGCTGCGCGGGGCGGACGTCGAGCGCCTTCCGGTAGCCGACCGCCGAGATCACTTCCTTTATCCGGATAGAGCGCTCGTGCGCCGTCATCCTTGGGAAGTGCACCTTAAGGGGGAGCTCCAGTATCTGGAGAAGGCTTTGGTTCGCCCACAGGGCCGAGTCCTGGAAGACGAATGCCGCCTCGCGCCTGAACGAAAGCGCGTGTTCCCTTCCCATCAGGGAGATGTCCTCGCCCCGATAGAGCGCGGCCCCGCGCGTCGGCACGAGAAGCCCGGCGACTAGCTTGAGCACCGTGCTCTTCCCGCCGCCTGACGGGCCGACGAGCGCGGTCGCGACCCCTTCCTCGATCGCGAGGCTGACCCCATTGACGATCACCTTTCCTTGCGCGGCGAAGGTGACGTCCGCGAGCTCGAGGATCGGCGCGATCATCGGTTGCCTCCCGCGTTACAGCGCATAGAAGACCCCGGAGATCACGATGTCGGCCAGGATGCACCAGGCGAACGCGCTTCCTACCGCGCGGAGGCCTGCCTGCGGTATCTCGGTGGAGGCGCGCTCAACGGAAAAGCCCTGGACGGTCGCGACGATCGATATCACCATCCCGAAGACGAGGCTCTTGGCGATCGAGACCGAGATGTCCGCGATCGAAAGGTTTCGGAGGAGGTTGTTGAAATAATCCGCCGGGGGCTGCGAGCTTAAGACCAGGACGAGGAAATACGACCCGACGAGCCCGAATAGCGAGAAGTAGACGTTGAGGAGAAAAAGCGAGATCGTCACCCCGAGAAGCCGCGGGACGACGATATGCTCGAAGGGGTCGACCCCGACGGAGATATACGCCTCGACCTCGTGCGATACGACCATGCCGGCGATCTCGGTCGCGATCGCCGTGGCCGAGCGCGCGATGATGATGAAGGCGGTCAAAAGGGGGCCGAGCTCGCGCGTCACGATGATGATCAGTAGCGGGTAGATCATCGACGCCCGCGACCACGTCGTCAGGAGGGGAAGGGCGAGGAGGTTGACCGCGACGCCGATGCCGAGGGCGAGCAGGGCCGAGATGCCGAGCGCTTCGACGAAGGTGAAGAGGACCTGCATGATGAGGATCTTATACGACGCCTGCCCGCGAACCACGAAGGGCGAGATGCCGCGGAGGGCACGCCCGAAGAAGCCGATGGTATATAGGGCGTCTTTCGACCGCTTGCTCACGGCGTTCCCGATCATGGCCAACATAATGATAGTATACACTAGGGCGCGAACGGAGGGCAATGAAGGCAGTCGGATTCATCGCGCGGTTGCCCCGCGGGCGTGATGCGTGATAGCCTCGATCCATGACCAAATCCGCCGTCATACTCCAGCCGCCCCTCGTCCAGTTGAACGGTCCTTATCCCTCCGGCGCCTACCTTGCCGCCTTTTTCCGCTCCCTGCCGTCGTACGGGATTCGCGGCCCCGAGACCGTGCGCTGGGTCGACGTCAATAACCGCGTTTTTCGGTCGCTCTTTTCTCCCGCCGGTATCTCGCGGGTATTCGATCTCGCCGAGAGTGTGCCGTCCGAGTCGCTGGGCGCGGCGGGCGAAGACGCGGGCCGTGAGTACGCGCGGTTCCTTTCCCTTCGCGACCGATGGGTGGGATGGATCGACGGGATCGTCTCGATTTTAACCGGTGGCGATCGGGAACTCGCCCACGCCTTCGTCCGCTCGCCGTACGCCCCGCGCGGACGGCGCATGGACGCTTTTCTCGCCGGGCTCGAGTCGGAGCCCGACGCGGACGACGCTCGCGTCCTCGCGACGCTCGCCGTCGAGGATCTCGCCGACCTCGTCACGGTCGCCGTTGACCCTGCCTTCTCTCTTGTTCGGTACGCGGAGTCGATTAGCGCGAGCGAACGGAGCTTCGCTCGGGTCGAGGCGGCGCTTTCGGGCCCGATGGTGCGTGAGTTTTTTGAACCCGTTTACGCCTCGCTTTGGGACGAGCTCGAGGCCGAAGGGATGATCCCCCGCGAGCCGGGGGACCAAACCCTCTTCTGCGTGTCGGTTCCCTTTCCCGGCGCCTTGGTCGGGGCCCTCGCGATGGCCCGTTCGCTTCGCGCCCGATTTGGTTCGCGCATCGTGATCGGGATGGGCGGCGGCTACGTCAACACAGAGCTTCGCTCCGCCGTCTCCCCGCGCCTCGCCGAGTACGTCGACCATCTTTGCTTCGATCGTGGATACGGCGCGTACGCCGCCTTCTTCGCCGACGGGCGGGTTGCCCAGCTCGCGGGCGTCGGCGGCGCGGAATCGGGGCCCGTTCGGCTTTCCTGCCCCCCGGCCTACCGTGAACTTGAGGATCGGATGACCCGCGAGATCGCGCCCGACTACGCCGATATCGACTTTCGCCTGTATCCTCGGCTCGCGGACACCCCGAACCCGATGCATCGGCTTTGGTCGGATGGGGCGTGGCTCAAGGCCTACCTCGCCCATGGATGCTATTGGCATCGATGCTCGTTCTGCGACGTCTCCCTTGACTACATCCGAAGCTACCTACCGGTAGGTATAGAGCGCCTCTACTTCAGCCTCCGCCGCCAGGCCCTCTCGCATGGCCTCCGGGGCATCCACCTCGTCGACGAGGCCGCCCCTCCCCGGGCCCTCCGGGACTTCGCCCGAGAGAACCTTCGGCACGCGGCCCGCGACGGCGGCGGCATCCTTCCGTTTTGGGGGAATATCCGCTTCGAGCGAAGCTTCTCCCGCGACATCGCCGACTATCTCGCCGCGGGAGGGCTCGCGGCCGTCTCGGGCGGGATCGAGATCGCCGCTCCCTCTGGCTTCGAGTCGATCGACAAGGGCATCAGTCTCGAGCACCTCGTGTTCTCGTGCTGCGCGTTCAAGGAGGCCGGGATCCTGGTGCACGGCTACTTAATCTACGGATACTGGGACGAGGACGAGGCCGAGCTCATCGATTCGCTTGAGGTGACGAGGCAGCTCTTTCGCGCCGGCCTCGTCGACTCGGCCTTTTGGCATAAGTTCGTCTTGACCCGCCATTCACGAGTCTACTGCGAGTGGCGCGAGCGTGCGGGGAGTCCCGCAGCGGGTCGCCCGTCCGCCGGAACACTCTCCGGCCTCGAGCCGATCGACGAGCCGGGGGACTTCGCCGACAACGACCTTCGGTTTCGGGGAGAGGAGGCTTCCGCCCGGTACACGGCCCCGCTCGACGCCGCCCTATCGGCATGGATGGCCGGCGAGGGACTCGATGCCCCGATACGCCGCTGGTTTCCGTTTCCGGTCCCCGCTCCGCGCGTCGATCCCAATCTTGTTGGTTCGTTGGTTTCCGCCTACGAGCGGGCGCGGGACGAGGCCTGGGACCTGCCGCACGAGCGCGAGGCGGACTATGCGTGGCTCGCGGGTAAGCCGGTGGTGATCGGATCGGACGAGCTGTGTTTTTGGCATTTAGGGGAGGAGGTACGCGTCGCGACGCCCGGCGCGCGGCGGGTTGCCGAGGGCCTATCTCTCGCCGGGGGCGAGGCCGTCGACCCCAACTTCTTAGCCTCCCTTCCCCCCGAGCTATTCTCCGCGCTCAGGCGTCATGGGCTCTGCAGGGTTCGTCCCATCTAGGCGACCGCGTTACCGCAGCCGTGTTTCTACAGAGAGCCTGATGAATTTCGAGTCCATTCCCGCCCCGCCTTCCGCGCTGGACCGCGTGGTTGGCCCTCCCGAGATGGGCCGTGTGTACACGGCGCCGCGCAGGTCGGTAAGGTAGGTCCATCCCCCCTCCAGTATCAGGGCGACGCGTTCGGTCGGTTCCCAACGAATCGAGCCGCGTGGCTCGAGGTATATTCCGCCCGTCATCTCGTCGATGTATTCTGTATTGGTAAGCAGGTGTTGGTCCCGGTCGACGCAAAACGCGATCGGGGACGCCGTCGCGCCGAGGCTTACGAGCCACCGTCGGGCGATCGGCACGGAAAAACTAAAACCAAAAGAGGGAAGCGAGTAATCTTGCTGGTACTCGATAACCCGGCCCGACATCGGGACCTTCGGCGTGTCCTCGGTCCATGGCTGGTACGAGCCGGCCGGTAGCGAACCGGGGTCGTTTGGGTATTGGGCGTAGCCGTCCCGTCCGTTCCAGCGCAGTATATAGCGACGAAAGCCAAGCGAAGGACTCACCGTAAGGCGTCGCGCCGAGCCCGGGCCGCGAAGGGGCAAGGCGATATCCCAGGCAAACTCGACGCGAAGGTCGAGGGACCCGGCCGAGAAGCAGTCATGGCGCGAATAATGAGTGCGTTCGCCCGAGTAGGGCTGGTTGAGGAAGTCAGAGTCTTCCAGGATTCCCGACCTACCTGAAAGCCCAGCCGAGACCGCTCCCGAGACGCGAAAGCCCCGCCTCCACCGCGCCGTGGCGCCGAGCTCAAGGCTGACGATCGGGGTCATGCCCCAATCGAGCTGACTAATCTTGTTGCCGTCTTGATAGACGTATTCGTGCGCGACGCCTTCGCGGGCGCCGAACCCGGTCGAGAGCGCTATCTCTGGCGGGGAAAGGGCGACGAGAGGGGAGGAGAGAAGTGCCGTAATCAGGGCGAGGGGGAGTCTTCTCGGCGTCATGGTTCTCGATTCTACCACAATTCCGCCCGAAAAGCCCTTGCCGCCGGGCGAGTTTTATCGATACATTTGACTATGTACCGTTCCGTCCGGATACCGGCGGACGAGACCCGTACCTACTAGGAGCGAGCGAAACCCATGGCTACCTATCAGTTTCAGACCGAGGTCAACCAGCTGTTGACCCTCATCATCCATTCCCTGTACTCGAACAAGGAGATCTTCCTCCGCGAGATCGTCTCGAACGCCTCGGACGCACTCGACAAGCTCAAGTACCTGACCGTCTCCGACGAGGGGTACAAGCAGGTGCGCTTCGATCCCCGCGTCGACATCTCGTTCGACGAGGCGGCCAAGACCCTGACCGTCCGCGACACCGGCATCGGTATGGACGCGGACGACATCGTCTCCAACCTCGGGACGATCGCCCGCTCGGGGACGAAGGCCTTCCTCGAGCAGCTCGCCGCGGACGCCCGCAAGGACTCGAACCTCATCGGCCAGTTCGGCGTTGGCTTCTACTCGGCCTTCATGGTCTCCACGCAAATCGAGGTCGTGTCGAAGAAGGCGGGAAGCGCCAAGGTGTGGCGCTGGGTGTCTGACGGCAAGGGCTCGTACGAGCTCGACGAGGCCGACGACTCCGCCTTCCCGATCCTGGATGGCGTTCCCGAGGCGAGCCACGGTACTTGCGTGACCATGCGGCTGAACGACGAGGACGCCGAGTACGCGAGTCGCTGGAAGATCGAGGAGATCGTCAAGCGCTACTCCGACCACATCGCCTTCCCGATCTTCCTGCACTACGTGAAGAAAGAGTACGACGACAAGGGAAAGGTGAAGTCAGAGAGCCTGGTGGCCGAGCAGATCAACGACGCGAGCGCCATCTGGCAGAAGCCGAAGTCCGAGCTTACGGACGAGGACTATAGCAGCTTCTATAAGTCGATCTCCCATGACTCCGAGGATCCCCTGCTGCATTTGCATACCAAGGCCGAGGGGACCCAGGAATACACCACCCTCTTCTACGTGCCCGCGAAGGCGCCCTTCGACATGTTCCACGCCGACTATAAACCGGGCGTGCGCCTCTTCGTGAAGCGCGTCTTCATCACCGAGGACGACAAGGAGCTCTTGCCCGTGTACCTCCGCTTCGTGCGCGGGGTGATCGACAGCGAGGACTTGCCCTTGAACGTGAGCCGCGAGATCCTCCAGCAAAATCGCATCCTCCAGTCGATCAAGACCGCCTCCGTGAAGAAGATTCTCGGCGAGTTCAAGCGCCTCGCCGAGGCGGACCCGGAGAAATATGATCGCTTCGTGAACGAGTACAACCGCCCCCTCAAGGAAGGACTCTACGGTGACTACGCGCATCGCGAGGATCTCGCCGAGCTCGTCCGCTTTAAGACGACCTACGAGTCGTCCGATGCCGCCGCGAAGGGCGTCTCCGCCTCCGGTTGGACCGGGCTCGCCGATTACGTCGCCCGGATGAAGAGCGGCCAGAAGGCGATCTACTATCTCGCGGGCGGCGACGAGAAGACCCTCCGCCAGTCGCCGCACCTTGAGGCGTACCGCGCGAAGGGTCTCGAGGTCCTGATCATGGCCGACGAGATCGACGAGCTCGTCATCCCGTCCCTGGGTAAGTACAAGGACTGGGAGCTTAAGGCCGCGAATCGCGCGGGTTCCGACGAGGAGCTCGCGTCGGACGAGGAGAAGAAGGCCGCCGAGGAGCGCGAGAAGAACATGAAGCCCGTCGTTGAGCGGGTGAAGAAGGCTCTAGGGGACCGCGTCAAGGACGTGCGTCTTTCGAAGCGGCTTTCCGATTCCCCCTCGTGCATCGTCGTCGACGAGGACGACCCGAGCCTGCAGATGGAGCGGATGATGAAGGCGATGGGCCAATCAGGCTTCGCCGAGGTAAAGCCGATCCTCGAGTTGAATGGGGACCACGCACTCGTCAAGCGGCTCGAGGCGGCCGACGAGGATACCCTCGCCGATCTCTCCTCGATACTCCTAGACCAGGCGCTGATCGCGGAGGGCTCCGAGCTCAAGGACCCGGCCGACTTCGTGCGGCGATTGAACCGTCAGTTGGCAAGGTAGCGTGGCCGCGGCGCTCCGCGCCGCGAACCCGGACAAAAAAGAAACGCCCGTAGCCGGCAATCCGGCTCGGGCGTTTTGCTTTACGCGGCGCGTGGGCGCGCGTGGGCCTACAGTGGCTGGCTATTCCTTCGACAGCTTCGACTTGCGGCCGACGGAGCCTGCTCCCCTAAGGGCGACGACGACGAGGACGGTTAGCACGGCCGCGGCGATCGCTTCCGGTATCCCGTTCGCGACGAAGATAACGCCGAGTATGGGCCAAACGTTGGCGGGCGGCTCTCCGCCTGTAAGGGCGCCCGAGCCCGCAGTGGCTATCAGCATCCCGAGCACGAGGGCTGTGTGCGCGATCGTGCCGACGATGGCGCCGAAGGCGGCGGCCGGGAGTTTCCTCCAGCGCGCGATAAGGGCGTATGCGCCCCACGCGACGAGCGGAAAGAGAACGCGGGGAAGCACGGATACAAGGGGATTGCGGAAGGCGACGTCGATCGGGGTAACGGGGGCGATGTTCGCCTGGAGGAGGCTGAATACTCCGAAGATGGCCCCGATGCCGGCTCCCACGAAGGGTCCTTCGAGAACGGCCCCAAGGATGGCCGGGATGTGCAGGATGGTGATCGTCGCTCCCGAGATCCAGGGGAAGAACCCGAGACGGGTGATCCCGAGGAAGATGGCGAGGGATCCGAGGGCTCCGGTGATCACGAGCTTGCGAATGTACGCGCCGGTGGTATTATTCATACGACCTCCTGTAATAAATTTGACTTTGATAATATGACATTATCTGAAAATACTGTCAATTGAACATCATTCCGCCTATGACGGCGATACGCCCATCGGTAGTTGGAGTCAGTTCTTTTGCCGCGCGCGCGTAGGCGATAATCGCGTCGCGGAGTGTCACCGAGGTATTATACGAGGAAATTCGCCGCGCGAGAACGGCGTATCCGTCGCCCCCGCCCATCAGGTAATCGTTGGTCACGAGACGGTAGGTAGCCGCGGGATCTATCAGCTTTCCTCCGAGCGTCAGGTCACGAAGGATTCCCTTTGAGCCGTCGGCGGGATACTCGATGGTATAGCGAACTTCGGCGGACACCTGCGCCCAGGCTCCCGCGCCCTGCGGGACTGAGGCGATGTACTCGAAAAGGGCGAGGACGTCTTCCCCGCGCATGCTCGCGATGTAAAGCCAGTTGTCGAACGGCAGCACTGTCGCGATCCGCTCGCGGGTTATCTCGCCTGAGGGAATTTCCGCGCGGATGTTTCCCCCGTTCGTGAAGGCGAAGTCGGCGTCCTTCTTGAGCACGTTTCGCACGTACCAAAGTGCTCCGTCGTTGACCATGTCGCCGAGGGCGATCTCCTTCTTGCGGGATAGGCGGTCGCCGAACTCGAACCCGGCGGTCGCGTGCGCGACGACTTCCTTGAGGCTCGCGTCGGACGCCGCGCGATAGGGCTCGATCAGGGCGGCGACCTTCGGGTCCGGGGCCCACTTCCGCTGTTCCTTCGAGTTGATGCGTTCCGCGGACCAGGAGAAGGACGCGACCTTCCCGTCGCGGACGGCGAACTCGGCGCGTCCGACGAAACGCCCGAACTCGTTCGCCGAGACGATCGGCACGCCGGCGGCGTAGCGAGGTTCGGTAAGTGCGGTGTGCGAGTGCCCGTCGACGATAAGGTCTATCCCGGGCACGCGCTCGGCGAGCTCGATTGATGTGACGTGGCCGTCCTCTTCCTTTACGAGGCCCAGGTGAGTCAGCGCGATAATGAGGTCGCAGTCCCTTTTGCCGCGTAGCTCGGCGACGGTCGCGCGCGCGGTCTCGATCTCGTCCGCGAAGGAAAGCGACGGGTCAGGACTCGCGATCGAGAGGGTGCGGCGGGTGGTGAGCCCGAATATCCCGACGCGCATCCCGGGGAAGTCGCGGACGATGTAGGGCTCGGCGAGCGTCTTGCCGCCGGGCACGAGGACGTTCGCCGAAAGGAAGGTAAAATCCGCGAGGCGCATCTGCGCGCGGAGCTTCTTTAGCGTGCCGTCGAACTCGTGGTTCCCGAGGGCAACGGCGTCGTACCCGATCATGTTATACGCGCGTATGTCCACCTCGCCGGAAAACATGTTGGATAGGGCCGAGCCGGTATTCACGTCTCCTGAGTCGACGAGGAGGATATTCGGCTCGGATTCGCGGACTGCGCGAACGAAGCTCGCTCGCTCGGCGAGGCCGCCTTCGCCCCCGATGGGAAGGACGGCGCCGTGGTGGTCGTTCGTGTGGAGGATGACGAGTCGGTACGTCTCGCCGGGCTCGCGAGCGACCGGCTTCGCGCCCCCGGCGCATGAGGCAAGAAAAAGGGTCGCGGCAACGATGGCCGCCGTCAAAGCGAACGCGAACGACCTAAACGTTTTCTTCATGATTTCTCCTTTCGCGCGCGGCGCGCGGACGGACTTCGATAGTGTACTCAACCTGGCGGGAAATTTCCATTGCGAATGGATGCATCATTTCTATTGTTTTCGCACGTCGGTTTTCGCTATACTTTCATCGTAGGAGCGCACGATGAACAAAGTAGCAACTATCGCGGGGTCCGACGCCTCAGGCGGGGCCGGGCTCGAGGCCGACCTGAAAACTTTCGAGGAATACGGGGTCTATGGGATGACCGCGGTCACCCTGATCGCGACGATGGATCCAAACGCGGAATGGTCTCATTCCGTCTATCCGGTCGAGGAACGCGTCCTGCGCGCGCAGCTGGAAACGATTTTCGCCGGCGTCGGCGTCGACGCCGCGAAATCGGGGATGCTCGGGACGGAATACGCGGTCGAGCTGACCGCCGAGTACCTCGAGCGCTACAAGGTCCGGAATTACGTGCTTGACCCGGTGATGGTGTGCAAGGGCGCGAACGAGGCCCTTAATCCGGGGCTAAACGATCTCGTCGCGCGGCGCCTTCTTCCGCTCGCCTTGGTCGCGACCCCGAACCTCTTCGAGGCGGGACAGCTTGCCGGCGTCCCGACCCCGACGACGGTCGACGAGATGAAGGCGGCGGCGCAGGTAATACACGGGCGCGGCGCCCGAAACGTTTTCATAAAGGGCGGCTCAAAGCTCGCCGGTCAGGATCGCGCGATAGATCTCTTTTACGATGGGTCGAATTTCCAGCAGGTCGAAGGCGCCTTGACGGCGACGAAGTGGACCCATGGAGCGGGTTGCACGACGGCGGCGGCGATCGCGGCTGGCCTTGCCCTCGGTCTCGAGCCGTATGAGGCGGTGAGCCGAGCGAAGAAGTTCATAACCTTAAGCCTTCGCGATAGCTTCGCGCTCAATCGCTGGGTCGGCCCCGGCAATCCTTCCGCCTGGCGGAAGGCGTTTAACTAAACCGCGCTCGATGGAGCCGCGCGTCCGCGTCGATCGCCTTTCCTATCGCTATCCCGGTTCGGGTCGGCTTGCCCTCGATGCGGTAAGCCTCTCCGTCGCGCGCGGGGAGTATCTCGCCGTGCTCGGGCGGAACGGCTCGGGGAAGAGTACCCTCGTTCGCTGCATCGCCGGCCTTCTCGACCCGACCGACGGCACCGTCGCGGTGGAGCGCGAGGGTGGCGCCGCGCCCTCCGGACTCGTATTTCAGTTTCCCGCGGATCAGCTCGTCGCCGAGACGGTAGAGCTTGACGCGGCCTTCGGACCCGAGAACCTCGGGATCGCGCGACCCGAGATGCGCGCGCGCGTCTCGGGGTCGCTCGCTCGCGCGGGCCTTTCGGGTCGAGCTTCCGCGCGGGTCGACCGACTCTCCGCGGGCGAGCGCCAACGACTGGCCCTCGCCGGGGTCTACGCCCTCGACCCGGCGGTCTTCCTTCTCGACGAGCCTAACTCGATGTCGGGCGAGCGCGAGCGCGCGGCAACCCTCGACTATCTTGACGACCTCGCGAGATCGGGCGGGACCATCATTCACGTGACCCACGACCTCGACGAGGCGCGACGCGCCTCGCGCGTCGTCGTGATGGAAAACGGTCGCGTCGCCTTCGATGGCGCGCGACCCGAATTCGACGGCGTTTCGCGGGTGGACCTTTCGCGCTGGGGGCTCGTGTCCGGTGGTTCCGACGCCGACGCCGAGTCTCGACGGCCTCGGCCCGGTTCGGGCGGCAACGTCGTCGCGCGCGCGCGGATTCGCGTTGGCGGCGACGAGCGGGAGGTCGAGCTCCGCTCCGGCCGCGCCATTGCGGTGACGGGGGAGTCTGGGAGCGGGAAGACCGTGTTCCTTGAGATGATCGCCGGCCTTCGGTTTTCGCCGGAGGGTGCCGTCGAGCGAGACGCGTCGGCTACGGTCGCGATGGCGGTGCAGGAAAGCGAATCTGCCCTTTTCGCGGAGTTCGTCTCGGACGACGTCGCCTACGGGCCGCGAAACGAGGGGCTCTCGGGGAGCGCTCTCGTCGATCGGGTACGCTTCGCCATGGATCTCGTCGGCCTTCCCTTCGGAGATTTCGCCGAGCGTAGGACTTTCTCTCTGTCGGGCGGGGAGCGTCGAAAGGCGGCACTCGCCGGGATCGTCGCGATGGAGACCGACATCGTCATTCTGGACGAGCCGACCGCCGCGCTCGACCCGGTAAGCAGGGCGCAGGTACTGCGCCTTATCGGCGACCTTCGCTCCCGGGGAAAGTGCGTCGTCTTCGCGACGGGTAGGTCCGATGAGCTATCGATCGCGGACGAGGTCGTCGACCTCGGCTCGGGGTTTTCACTCGCGGGTACGTCCCTCGTCGCCCCATCTCGCCCGACGCCCGAGCAACGCTCACTCGAGCGCCTTCGCGCTGGGGCGGTGCGTGCCGATGACCCGCCGGCGAGTCCGGTCCTTCGCCTTTCCCCCTCGCTTAAATACCTGCTCGCCGCGGCGCCGATCGCGGCGTCCCTGCTCGCGCCCGGGTGGGCGTCCCTTTCCGCTCTCGCCGCCCTAGAGCTTATCCCTGTAGCCGTCGCCCGCTTCCCGGCGCGCCGTCTCGTCCGGGGCCTCCTCTCGGTCCTGCCATGGATACTTGCCTTCGCCGCGCTGCAGTATTGGCTGTGGCCCGATCTTGGGAACGCGGCGATTTTCGTCCTTCGCTTCCTGACGCTCTATCTTCCTCTTTCCCTTTTCGTCTTCTCGACCGACCATACCGAGATCGTCTACGGGATCGAGGACGCGCTTCGTCCTCTTCGCGCGGTTCGCGCTCCGGTTGGCGACTTTGCCCTCGTCGTCGGCGTCGTCTTTCGGTTTATCCCCCTTCTCTACGGGGAGGCTGCCAGGATCTCGGTCGCGCGCATCGTCCGCCAAGGTAGGGCCGCGCGCCGCGCCGCGCGCAATCCCGTCGCCCGCGCCCTCGCGGCGGTCCCGCTTTTCGTGCCTCTCGTGATACGCACGCTCGTCCGCGCCGAGCGACTCGCCGAGGCGATCGCCGCGCGCTATTACGGAACGGGAAAGCGAACGCGGTATCTCGACCGCCCCGTGCGGCCGGCCGAGATCGCGCTTGCGGTATTTCTCGTCGCGTCGGTCGTCGCCTTTGCCTTCGTCTCTCGCTCGGTGGGGGCTTTACCGTGAGCCCGGCTCCTTTTCGCTTTTGCCCGCGTTGCGGCAACGACGGGTGTCTCTACCACGACCGAAAATACTGGCGCTGCGAGGCGTGCGGCTTTACCTATTATCATAACGTAGCGTCCTCGGCGAGCGTGATCCTGGAGACCGAAGGAGGCCTCCTTACAATCGTTCGAGCGAAAGAGCCACGCGCCGGCTACCTTTCATTTCCGGGCGGCTTCGTAGACCCGGACGAGCGCGCGGAAGATGCGGCGATTCGCGAATGCCGGGAGGAGATCGGGTTAGACGTCGCGGTGCCTCTCCGTTTCGTCGGCTCGTGGCCAAACGACTATGCCTACGGAGACGTCCTGTACAAGACATGCGATCTCTATTTTTCCGCTCGGCTACCGCCGCGGCCCAATCAGGCGCGAGGGGGCGACGCGCTTGGCGGCTTTCGCCTTGATCCCGGCGAGGCGAGTTCTTTGCGTGTCGTTCCTTTTGAAGCGGTCGCGGACGCGCCCTTCGCCTTCGAGTCGGCGCGCCGCGCGGCGCTCGCGTGGCTCGATATGCGCCGCATTGAGTCAACACAATAAAAAAAAGGGCCCAGGTCTTAACCCGGGCCCGATACTCGCGAATGCGCGAGATCTTTTTTATATGACGAAAATCGCGAGGCCCTCGGAGCTGTACTTCTTCTGAAGTTCCCCGATCGCACGCTCGATCTCGGAGACCGCGTTTTTATCCGCGGTGTAGATGACCATGACTTCGTTCACCTCCGGCCACACCGCGTCGCCCATCTTCGGCGTCGAGTATCCCTTTCCGCGCGCCCCCGGTATCAAGGTGAAGAACTGCGCCTGCGGTATGTCCTTCAACGCGAGGAAGATGTCCTCCTCGATCGCCTGGCTGAATATTATCTCGATGCGTTTCACTGCTCGCCTCCAATAGTGAGCGCGTCGCGCTCGTATTCCTCGCGGGCGATTAGCCGCAACGCGCGCTTCGCGTCGCGCTTCTCGCGGTAGCGGTTAAACCCGTAGTACAGGACCGGCATCAGGAAGAGGGTCATTAGCGTCCCGAAGGAAAGGCCTCCGAGGATGGTTTGCCCGATCGGCTGGACCATCTCGGATCCTTCGCCCGGGATGAAGGCCATCGGGACGAGCCCGAGAACCGTCGTCAACGTAGTCATCAGGATCGGCCTGAGGCGGCTTCGCGCGGCCTCGACGCAGGCGTCGAAGAGCTTAAGCCCGCGCTTGCGAAGGAGGTTCGTGTAGTCGACGAGTACGATGCCGTTGTTGACGATGACGCCGACCAGGATCAGCATGCCGACCGCCGTCATGACGTTCAGCGGCTGGCGCATCAGGGCCGCGAGGAAGACGACGCCA
>JAKPSR010000064.1 GCA_029571425.1 Spirochaetota bacterium
ACTCTGCGCTTCGGCTCACCGAGATCGAGCGCGGGCAGCTAGGATTCCGAACCGAGGTGATCGTCCCCGACCGTCCCGTGCACGTGCTCGGCGACCGGCTCGCCCTCGAGTCCGTTTTCCAAAACCTGGTGGTCAACGCCGTCCGGCACGCGGCCTCTGGCAAATATCTTGGCATATACGTTTCATGCGCGACGAGTCGGGGACCCGGCCCCAGAACGCGCCGCGTCGTCGTCCGCGTCCGGGACGCCGGACCCGGCGTGCGCGGCAGGGACGCGCGGGCAATCTTCGAGCCTTTCGTCCGCGGGAAGGCCGCGGTCGAGACGCAAGTGCCGGGAAGCGGAATCGGATTAAGCCTCGCGAGGCGGATACTCGCCGCGCACGGCGGCACTATCTCCCTCGAGGGGCGCGGGGGATCTGGAGGGGCCACCTTCGTCGTGGTCCTTCCAATCGCAACGGAGGGAAGCGATGGGATACGCGATCTTAATGGTTGAGGACGAGGAAGGGCTGCTCGTGACGGTCGGCGACCGTCTCGTCGCGGAGGGATATGCTTTCGAGTCGGCGAAGAACGGAAACGAGGGCCTCGCGAAGGCGCTCGATGGCGCCCACGACCTCGTGATCCTGGACGTGATGCTCCCCGGGAAGGACGGCTTCGCCGTCTGCCGCGAGTTGCGCGAGCGCGGCTCGATGATACCGGTCCTAATGCTGACGGCGCGTAGCCAGCTCGAGGACAAGGTCGCCGGCCTCCGGCTCGGAGCCGACGACTACCTCTGCAAGCCATTCGAGATGCCCGAGCTCCTCGCCCGCATCGAGGCCCTGCTCCGGCGCGCCGAGGCGTCGCATCATGCCCTCGACACGGCCCCCCGCTCGAAAGGCCCCGCGGGCGATCTCGTCGTCGACCTGAAGAGAGGCATCGTCGTCCACCAAGGGGCGGAGAGCGCCCTATCCGCGCAGGAGATCAAGCTCCTCGACTACCTATACCGCCACCCCGACGCGATCATCTCGCGCGAGGAATTACTTCATTCGGTATGGGGGTACGATCCGGACATCACCACGCGGACGATCGACGTCCACGTCGCCAGGCTCAAGCAAAAGCTCGGCGACGTCAACGACGTGCAGCGCTACATTCACACCATACGCGGCATCGGTTATAAGTTCACCCCGCCGGACTGACGTCCCAGAAGGTCCGCGGGCCATCGCGCGCCCTCGTTCGCCGGGGGCAGAAGCTCGGCGAGCATCCGCCGGTACGCGGATCGCGAGACGTTCGCTCCGCCGAAACGCGCGACATGGTCGGTGTATACCTGCGAGTCGATCAGCCGCCCGCCCATCTCGCCGAAGAACGCGCGAGCGAAGGACGCGAACGCCGTCTTCGAGGCGTCAGGCACGCGCGAGAACATCGACTCCCCGAAAAACACCGGTCCGATGGATACGCCGTAAAAACCGCCGACGAGCTCGTCCCCTAGCCACGCCTCAACCGAGTGCGCGAAGCCTCTTTCGTGAAGGTCGTTATACGCGGCGGCCATGTCGTCGGTGATCCACGTACCGTCCTGACCAGCGCGCGCGATCGAGGAGCAAAAACCGATCACTCGCGCGAAGGCGAGGTCGACGGTAAGGCGAAAGGGGCTTCGCCGCATCGAGCGGGCGAGGCGATCGCCGACGCGGAACCGCTCGGGTAGGATCACGAAGCGCGGGTCGGGCGATTGCCAAAGGATTGGGTCGTCGTCGTTGAACCAAGGGAAGATGCCCTGCCGATACGCGGAGAGGAGCATCCCGGGCGAAAGGTTACCGCCCACCGCGACGAGCGAGCCGTCGGCCTCCTCGGGGTCGGGAAACTGAAACCAGTCGCCAACGTCAAGGATGGGGAAGGAAGGATCAGCGCGGCCCAGCATCGGGGGGAACCGGTTCTACCGTTATCTCGCCGGCCTCTCCGACGAAAACGCGGGCGACGCCGCCCGAGGCAAGCGGGCCGAAGAGGACGTAGTCCACGAGAGGGGTAGTCACGGTCTCCTCGATAAGCCGGGCCGCGTTACGGGCCCCGAACTCGGGAGAATGGCCGCGCTCGGCGAGGGCCGCGACGGCCTCGGGGCTCACCTCGAGGGATACGGACTTCTCGGCGAGGCGCGCGCGCACGGCGTCGAGCTCCTTGCGCACGATCGATTCCATCACCTCGCGGGTCAGCGGTCCGAAGGGAACGACGGCGTCAAGGCGATTGCGGAACTCGGGCGTGAAGGCGCGCTCGACGGCCTCGCCGATGGCGGCGAGCGTTTGCGCCGGCGACCCGAACCCGATCATCGGCTTCCCGACCTCGCGCGCGCCCGCGTTGCTCGTCATGATCAGGATGACGTTGCGGAAATCGGCCTTTCGCCCCTGGTTATCCGTCAGGGTAGCGTAGTCCATGATCTGCAGAAGGACGTTGAAGACGTCCGGGTGCGCCTTCTCGATCTCGTCGAGCAGGAGAACCGCATGGGGCTGTCGGCGCACGGCGTCCGTCAGAAGACCGCCTTCCTCGAAGCCGACGTAGCCGGGCGGCGAGCCGATAAGACGACTCACCGTGTGCTTTTCCTGATACTCGCTCATGTCGAAGCGATGCATCGCTATACCGAGGGTCTCGGCGAGCTTTCGCGCGAGCTCGGTCTTGCCCACGCCCGTCGGGCCGACGAAGAGGAAGTTCGCGACCGGCTTCCCCGGGGCGCGAAAGCCCGCGCGGCCCCGCTTAACGGCACGCGCGACGGCGGAGACGGCGGCCTCTTGGCCGAATATCGAGCGAGAGAGTTCCCCATCGAGGGCGCGGAGACGGTCGTTCTCGGGCGCGGAGACGGTACGCTCGGGTATGCGCGCCATCTTGGCGACTACCCGCTCCACGAGGGCGCGGCCGACGAGGCGCGGCTCGGGATCATCGCTCGCGACGCCCTCGCGCTCGGCCGTTATGCGGGCGAGCGCGCCTGCTTCGTCGATCACGTCGATCGCCTTGTCGGGAAGGCGGCGCTCGATGACGTACTGCTGCGAGAGGCGAACCGCCTGCTCGAGGGACTCGTCGTCGTATCGGACGCGGTGGAAATCCTCGTACCGGGACTTAAGGCCGCGCAGGATGGCGATCGCGTCATCCTCGCTCGGCTCGGCGATGTCGATCTTCTGAAAGCGCCGGGCAAGGGCGTGGTCCTTCTCGAAGTGCTTGCTGTATTCCTCATAGGTGGTCGACCCGACGCACCGAATCTTGCCGGAGGTCAACAGGGGCTTGAGGAGGTTGGAGGCGTCGAGCGTGCCGCCGCCGGTCGATCCCGCCCCGATAATCGTGTGTATCTCGTCGATGAAGAGTATTGTCCGTTCCTTCCGCGCGAGTTCGTCGGCAACCCGCTTCATCCGTTCCTCGAAGTCGCCCCTAAACTTCGTCCCGGCGAGGAGGGCACCCATATCAAGGCTGTATACCTCGCAGCCCTTCAACGCCGAGGGAACGTCGCCCGCGGCGATGCGCTGCGCGAGACCCTCGGTGATCGCGGTTTTCCCGACGCCGGCCTCGCCGACGTGGATGGGGTTGTTCTTAACCCGGCGGCACAGGACCTGTATCGTGCGCTCAAGCTCTTCCTCGCGCCCGACGAGGGGCTCGAGCTTTCCTGCGCGCGCGAGGGCGGTAAGCTCCACCGCGAAGCGCTCGAGGGCGGTCTTCCGTGCCGCCTTGCCGCGCGAGCCGATCTCCGCGCCGAGTCCGGCCTCAGGTTCCGCGCCAAGCGGGGCCCCGGAATCGGCCTCGGACGCCTCGCCGCCAAAGAAGTCATCTATCCCGTCGCCATCCTCGCTGGAGGACCCGTCCGGGGAATCGTCCGTTAAGCCATCGGGGCCGGGCGCCGACTCGCCATCGCCGTCCTGATCCACCGGCCCGTGGCTGATGGCCTCAAGGAGGGCAAGCCTGTCCACGCCCGCGCGGCGCAGGAAAAACGAGCAGTGGTTCCGCCCCTCGTCGAGGAGGCTTACGAGGATGTCGGATATCTCGAGGACCGGCTTCTCCGCGCTCTCGCAATGGAGCACGGCGCGCTGGAAAACGCTCTGGAAGCCGACGGTCTGAAGGGGATCGCCGGCGGTCAGCACGGGCATGTTCGTCCTAAGGTACTCGTCGAGGCTGTCGTGGATGTAGGCGATATCCGCGCCGCAAAGGGCAAGTGCCTTTAGCGCCGGGGGATGGTCAAGCGCC
>JAKPSR010000199.1 GCA_029571425.1 Spirochaetota bacterium
CCCATGCTCAAGAAACCCGGCGATGCAGGCGTAGATGTCCTGGTTTCGGTGGGTATGCCGGGCGAGAAGGATGCGGTCGCCCTTTCGGACGAGGACGATGATCGCGGGGGATATCCGCGGAAAGATGGTCCGGCCGCAGGGCGCGCAGACGCGGGCGACCTCGGCGGGGCTGTCCGCGAGCGGAGAGCCGCAGGTTGGGCAATAGCGGGTTTGATTGTGCCAGTTCACGAGCCCGAGCGCCCGGGCGGCAGGCGACGCGAGCGCGACGAGCGCGGGGTCCTCGGAAGCGAAGATCGCGCGAAGGCGCACCCAGCGACCGCCCGGCGTCGCAGCCCCGGCAGGATCCACAGGATTCGCGTCGCGAAGCAGGACGACCCGGGCGGGCGAGCCCGCAAGCTCGAGGCCGATCTCGTCGATCGCGAGGCCGGCGAGGCCGGATGGCAGGGCGCGGGGCAGTTGGCCGTCTGGGCCGAGATAAAGCTCGCTTGAGCGGAAAATATAGTAAATAGCGTTTGACATGCGAATGTCCTCGGCACCAATATATAGAAATCGACGCGCTCGATAAAGGAGTACTCATGAAAAAAGCGTTTTTTGCCTTGGCGCTCGCCCTCGCCGCCCTCGTTACGGCGGTCGCGGATCCAGCCGAAGGCTTATGGAAGAGCATCGACGAAGACGGTAAGGTAACCGCCGCGTGGCGCATCTACCAGCGGGACGGCGTCCTCTATGGGGAGATCGTTACCGTTCCCGGGCAAGACGACGCGACCCTCGCCAAGGACTGCAAGAGCGCGTACAAGGGCTTCCCGATCGCCGGAGACGTCAATAAGATGCGCGTCGTCGGCACCCCCTTTATCTTCGGGCTTCGGGCCAAGTCGGCCGGGACCTGGGAAGGCGGGAATATCATCGACCCGAAGGACGGGAAGATGTATAAGTGCAAGATTTCCTTCCGCCCCGCGGACGGCAAGAAATTCACGGCCGACACCCTCGAGATGCGCGGCGAAATCGGTCTCGGCATCGGCCGAAGCCAATACTGGGTGCGAACGACCGAGGCGGAAATAGAGGCAATGCGCGCAAACGGCTAAGGGCGGCCAGTCCGCCGAGGCGGCCAGTCTGCCATGAGCAGCCCGGCCTTGAAACCGAAGTGCCTTCCGTGTTAGTGTCAAACATGAAGGTCACGATCTTTTTTGGCTCTAAATCCGACACAGATACCATGAAGAAGGCGGCGGCCGTCCTCGACGAGTTCGGGGTCGCCTATTCCTCCTACGTCGTCTCAGCCCACCGCTCGGGCGAGCTCCTCGCCGAGCTCGTCGCCGAGGCTGAGCGCGACGGTACCGAGGTCATCATCGCCGGGGCCGGGCTCGCCGCCCACCTCCCCGGGGTCGTCGCCTCGATGACCACCCTGCCGGTGATCGGCGTCCCGCTCGACGGGGGCAAGGTCGCCGGACTGGACGCCCTCCTCTCGATCGTCCAGATGCCGAAACAGATACCGGTCGCGACGGTCGGGGTCGACAACGCGGCGAACGCGGGCTACCTCGCCTGCTCCATCCTCTCGATCAAATATCCGGAACTCAAGGAACGCCTCGTCGCCTTTCGCCAACGGCTGAAGGACGAGGCGCGCGCGGGTCTTACCCCCCGCGCGCTCGGCTAATCGCGCGAAACGGGAATCGCGCGCTCGGGCGCGGCCCATTCGATATAGGCAGGGGGAACCAGATGGACAAAAAGACGGAAGAGATCGTCCGCAACCTTAAGAAGGGCGAGCAGCTGTACGAGGGAAAGGCCAAGAAGGTCTTCGCCACCAACTATCCGGACCTCGTGGTCATCGACTACAAGGACGACGCGACCGCCTTCAACGGGGAGAAGAAGGGGCAGATCGACTCGAAGGGCGTGCTGAACAACGCCATCGCGAGCGGGATATTCGAGCTCCTCGCGAAGAAGGGCGTCAAGTCCCACTTCGTCGCCAAGCTCTCCGAGCGCGAGATGCTCTGCCGCAAGGTCAGCATCGTCCCGCTCGAGGTGATCGTGCGGAACGTCGCGGCGGGCAGTTTCTCCAAACGCCTCGGCGTCGCGGAGGGCTCGGCCCTCAAGACCACGGTCTTCGAAATCTCCTACAAGGACGACTCCCTCGGCGACCCGCTGATCAACGACTACCACGCCGTCGCGATCGGCGCCGCCACATGGAAAGAACTCAAGGCGATCTACGCCACCACCGACCGCATCAACAAGATCCTCACTGAGTTCTTCTGGGACCGCGGCGTCAAGCTGATCGACTTCAAGATCGAGTTCGGCAAGGCGGCGGACGGGAAGATCATCCTCGCGGACGAGATATCCCCCGACACCTGCCGTTTCTGGGACGCGAAGACGAACGAGAAGCTCGACAAGGACCGCTTCCGCCGCGACCTCGGCAACGTAAAGGAAGCCTACGTGGAGATCTTCAACCGGATATCGAAATGACGCCCCAGTGGGCGGGGGAACCCATGGACATCGCACACGCGAACGAAGACGACAAGCTAAAGGAATACTGCGGGATCATCGGGGTGTACCTGTCGAACCACGACGACAACGCCTCGCGCCTCGCCTACTACGGGCTCCAGTCGCTCCAGCACCGCGGGCAGGAGAGCACCGGCCTCGCGGTCGCGGACGGCGAGAAGATCGACCACTTCCGCGAGATGGGCCTCGTCGCCGAGGTGTACAACAAGGAAAAGCTCGCCGCCCTCAAGGGGCATATCGCAATCGGGCACGTCCTCTACTCGACGTCAGGCAAGGCGACGATCGAGAACGCGCAGCCCTTCGTGTCGCGCTCCAAGCTCGGGCAGATCGCGGTGGCCCACAACGGGAGCCTCGTCAACACCGAGCCGATGAAGGAATTCCTCGAAGAAACGGGCTCGACCTTCACCTCGTCGAGCGACTCCGAGGTCATCATCAAGCTGATCGCCAAGAACTACAAGAAGGGCCTTGAGCGCGCGCTGACCGACACCATCCAGCTCATCAAGGGCTCCTTCGCCCTCGCCGTGATGACGGAGAAGACCCTGATCGGGGCGCGCGACCCGAACGGGATCAGGCCACTGTGCCTCGGCAAGGTGCAGAACGGGTGGATCCTGGCCAGCGAGTCCTGCGCGATCGACGCGATCGGCGGCGAGCTCGTGCGCGACATCGCCCCCGGCGAGATCGTGATCATCAACGAGGACGGGGTCCTCTCGTTCAACTTCGGCGAGAAGACGGCGAAGAAGACCTGCGTTTTCGAGTACGTCTACTTCGCACGCCCCGACTCCATCATGGACGGGATCGGCGTCCTCGAGGCGCGGATGAAGATGGGCGAGGTGCTCGCGAGAGAATCCGCGGTCGCGGCCGACGTCGTGATCGGCGTCCCCGATTCGGGGCTCGGCGCAGCGCTCGGCTTCTCGAAGGCCTCGGGCATCCCCTACGCGATGGGCATCGTGAAGAACAAGTACGTCGGCCGGACCTTCATCGCGCCGAGCCAGGAGGAGCGCGAGGCGATGGTCTTCGTCAAGCTGAACGCCCTCAAGAGCGACGTCGCCGGGAAGCGAGTTATCATCATCGACGACTCGATCGTCCGCGGCACGACGAGCCGGCGGCTTATCCAGATACTCAGGAAGGCCGGGGCCCGCGAGGTCCATTTCCGCATATCCTCGCCGCCGGTCAAGTTCCCCTGCTACTTCGGAATCGACACCCCCTGCCGCGCCGACCTGATATCGGCGAACCAGGACACGGAAGCGATCAGGCAGGCGATCGGGGCCGATTCCCTCGCCTTCATATCGATGGAGGGGATGATCGAGGCCCTGCAGTCCTGCGAGTACGAGGAAGAGGGCGCGCCCCGCAAGTCGGAGCCCTCCCGAGAGTCGAACCACTCGGCCTCCGGCGCCTCGAACTGCGGCTACTGCCAAGGATGCTTCCTCGGGGAGTATCCGATGCCGATGATTGGAGAGTTAGGAAAACGTTAAGACGTTTTCCTAACTCTCTTGCAAGATCGCGCGTAAACGCGCGATCTTGCACTGCATAATTGTTTATGATGGAACGGCGGTTTCTTCAGGGCTTTTATACGCGGGATCGCGCGGGGCACGCGCGTTTTGCAAAACGTCAGATTTTAGGAGAGGACGATGATTGATTACCGGCAATCCGGGGTGGACGTCGAGGAAGGCTATCGGGCCGTCGAGAACTACAAGTCGAGCGCCAAGCGCACGATGATCCCAGGGGTGCTGAACGGCCTCGGGAGCTTCGCCGGGATGTTCGCCGTGCCCGCCGGATACAAGGAACCGGTCATCGTGTCCGGCACCGACGGGGTCGGCACCAAGCTCGACGTCGCCTTCGCGACGCGGAAGTACGACACCGTCGGGATCGACTGCGTCGCGATGTGCGTCAACGACGTCCTCTGCCACGGGGCGCGCCCCCTGTTCTTCCTCGACTACCTCGCCTGCGGCAAGCTCGACGCGGCGGTGGCGGGCGACCTCGTAAAGGGAGTCGCCGACGGCTGCGTGCAGGCGGGCTCGGCCCTGATGGGCGGCGAGACCGCGGAGATGCCCGGGTTCTACGACGAGGGAAAGTACGACATCGCCGGCTTCTCGGTGGGGATCGTCGAGCGATCGAAAATAATCGACGGCTCGTCCATCCGCGAGGGCGACGCCCTCGTCG
>JAKPSR010000071.1 GCA_029571425.1 Spirochaetota bacterium
CCGAAACCTATCGGTCCTATCTTCGCTCCGCGAAAAGCATTGAGGACATACTCGCCGTGGAGCGGCGTATCTCGGAGGTGCAATCCGAGATCGATCGCCTTGGCGGCGACTTCGCGCGCCTCGCCGACCTCGTCGACTACGCGACGATTAACGTTGAGCTCATCGCCCCCGACGTCCGGGAGCCGGGACCCGGTCTCGGCGAAAGCCTTCGATCCGTTGTTTCCGGTTTTGGGCGCTTTGCGCAAGGCCTCGTCGCCGTCGTCCTCGCCATCGTGCTTTACGGGACGCCGATTATCGGCGTGCTTCTCCTCTTTTGGTGGATCCTATTCGGCAAGGTCGGGGTGCTTCGACGCGTCGCCCGCCTCGTCGGCATAAGCCCTCGCGCGGGCGGTGAGACGGACAAAGGCGGCAGATAGCATGCCTTCAGCGCGAAAGCGGCCCATCGCCGCATTGATGTACGATTTCGACAAGACCCTCTGCACCCGAGACATGCAGGAGTATAGCTTTATCCCAGGGCTGGGCATCTCCGCGTCGGCCTTTTGGGAGGAATCCGCCAAACTGTCGCGCGCGGGGATGGACCGCATCCTCGCGTACATGTACTTGATGCTGAAGAAGGCGCGCGAGGCCGAAAAGCCCATTCGTCGCGAGAGCTTCGTGTCCCTCGGCCGCGATATCGACTTTTTCCCCGGCGTTCGTGATTGGTTCGCCCGCATCGACGCCTACGGGGCGGAGCGCGGGCTCGAGGTTCAGCACTATATCATCTCGTCGGGGCTTAAGGAGATAATCGAGGGGTCGGAGATCAACGACCGTTTTAAGCGCGTATACGCCTGCGAATTCCATTACGACGCGAGCGGGGTTGCCGATTGGCCCCTCGTCTCGGTGAACTACACGACGAAGACCCAGTTCCTATTCCGCATCAATAAGGGCGTGCTTGACTTCACCGACGACGAGGCGCTAAATCGATTTGTTCCCGAGGACGAGCGGCCGATCCCGTTTCGGAACATGGTATACCTTGGCGACGGGTTGACCGACGTTCCTTGCATGAAGCTCGTGAAAGCCAACGGGGGACACTCGGTTGCCGTGTACCAACGGGGGCAAAAGGCGAAGGTTGAGCGGCTCCTTCTTGACCGACGGGTGGACTTCATCGCGCCCACGGACTATTCCGACGGAAAGGAACTCGATCAGCTCGTGAAGCGAATGATAGACCGGATGGCGGTAATGGACGACCTCGTCTCGCGGCATCTCGCGCAGGTTAAGGGCCTCGGCAAATAGGCCACCGATGGCGTTCGTCGAAGGCGAAGGATTCATCGTGCACGCCTACGCGGACGCGCGCCGGGGAAAGGTGCATATTCTCGGTCGCCTCGCGGACGGGCGGAGCTTCGCCTGCGCGAAGCCCTCGCCTGAGCGCCGCGCATACGTGCGCGCCATGGAGGCCGATCGCGCGCGCGTCGCCCTCTCCGCGGCCCACCTCGACGCGGGTCTTGACCCGTCCGAGTTTCGCTCTTTCGGCGGAGATCCTTGCTTCGTCCTTTCCTCGGCCGATTCGCGCTCGCTTGAGCGTGCGGTCGCTCGCCTGCGCGCGGAGGGCATTGCCGTCCTCGGGGCCGAGGAGCGCGGGGCCGCCGCCTTCCTCGTGCGCGCGGGCATTCGCGGCGGGATCGGGGTTTCGGGCGAAGCCCGCGCGGGCCGCGGCGTTGATCTCGTTTTTCCCGACGCGGCTATCCTTCCCGCGCATGGCGCGCGCGCCCCTCTTTCCGTCCTCTCGTTCGACATCGAGACGGAAGAGCCGGCGGGCACGGTGCGCGCGGTGGGCCTTGTCCTAGACCGCGGCGAGGGGGATCGGGAACGGCGCCTCCTTTTCGCCGGGCGGTGGGGCGGCGACGACGCGCCCGAAGACTGGATAACGGTCGTTCCCGGCGAGGCGTCCTTGCTCCGTGCCCTTCTCGACGAGGCTCGACGGATGGATCCTGACCTCGTTACCGGATGGAACGTCATAGACTTCGACTTCCCTCGCCTGGCCGCGGCTTTCGCCCGGCATGGGATCCCGTTCGCGCTTGGCCGCTCGACCGAGCCGGGCGCCTTTTTCCCCTCCGAGGGCGTGGGCGACGACAAGCGTTCGGCCAGCGTTTTCCTTCCGGGACGGCAGGTGCTCGACGGCCTTAGGCTCGTGCGCTCGGGATCGTATAACCTTGATTCGTATACCCTCGACGCCGTCGCGCGCGAGACCCTTGGCCGCGGGAAAACCGTCTCAGAGACGGGCGAGAAAAAACTCGCCGAGCTCGACAGGCTCTACGCCGAGAGGTCTCTCGATTTTTCCCGATACTGTCTCACAGACGCCGAGCTCGTGCTGGATATCCTTGAGGCTAAAGGCCTTGTTCGCCTTACGGTCGAACGAGCCGCGCTGACGGGCGTCGGCATCGACAAGGCATGGACGAGCGTCGCTTCCTTTGAGCGGGTGTACGCCGAAGAGCTTCGCGCGCGCGGCATTCTCGAGCCCGAGCCGGAACCCGATCGATCGGTGTCGGGAGCCGCGGGCGGAACCGTCCTCGACCCACAGGCGGGCATCTTCCGCGACGTCGCCGTTTTCGATTTCCGCAGCCTCTACCCAAGCGTTATCCGCACCTTTAACGTCGATCCCCTCGCGTACGAGCTCGCGCGCGTAAGCGGCGAGGGCGCGATCCGCGCGCCGAACGGCGCGGCGTTCTCCCGCGAGCCAGGCATCCTTCCCGCCTTGATCGCCGAGTACTTCGCCGAGCGCCTTGCCGCCATCGAGCGGAAGGACGATGCCGGCGCCCAAGTCTACAAAATACTGATGAACTCCTTCTACGGAGTCCTTGGCTCTCCCCGTTGCAGGTACGCCCGAACCGAGCTCGCCGGCGCGATCACCTCGTTCGGAAAGCGCTGCCTCCTGTTCGCCCGCGACTTCTTCGAGAAGCGCGGCCTTCGGGTTCTCTATGGCGACACCGACTCGGTCTTCGTCGAGTTCGCCGACGGGGCTCTTGCGGCCGAGCTAAACGAGGAACTCGCCGCCGACGTCCGCGAGACCTATGGGCTCGAGTCCTTCATATCGATTCGCTTCGAGAAGCTTTACAGAAGGTTCTTCATTCCACGGTTGCGCAGTGGCGGCGAGGAAGGCGACGAGGAACGCGGTCGCGCGAAGGGCTATGCCGGGCTCCTCGCGGGCGACGGCGGGGAGATCGAGATAAAGGGGATGGAGGCCGCGCGAAGCGACTATACCCCGCTCGCGCGCCGGTTCCAGCGCGAACTCCTCGGGATCGTGTTTCGCTCGGAGGGAACCGAAGACGCCGAGCGATTCGTGCGCGACCAAACGGAACGGCTCTTCCGCGGGGAATTCGACGGGGAGCTCGCGTTCAAGAAACGGCTTCGTCGCGTTCCGGAGGATTACGTCGCCTCTACGCCGCCGCACATTAAGGTCGCGCGCGCGCTCGGATGGAAGGGGCGAAAGGGTACCGTCGAGTACGTGATCACCGTCAACGGTCCCGAGGCCCTGTCCCTTCGGTCGTCGCCGCTCGATTACCCCTGGTACGCCCTCTCGCAAATTCTCCCGACCGCGCGTTCCGTCGGACTTGCCTCGGGCTTCGACGCCGACGCTATCGTTCGCTCGGTGTCGCCCGTCGGCCAGCTTGAATTCGATTGGCCTCGCGCAGCTAATGAAAAGGAGATCGATGATGAGTGACGAAGATTTCACCGCGAAGATCGTCGAGCTCACCGCTCTTTTGCGCTCGAGCGAGCGGTGCGTCGCCTTCACGGGCGCGGGGGTGAGCACCCTTTCCGGCATCCCGGACTTCCGCGGGAAAAACGGTCTCTATCGTTCCGTCGATGCGGATCGCATGTTCGACGTGGATGTGTTTAGGCGAGATCCCGCCATCTACTACTCGATGGCGCGCGACTTGCTCTACGCCGACGACGATCGGCGACCCTCCGCCTGGCACCTTCTGCTCGCGCGCATGGAGCGCGCCGGGATCGTCAAGGCCGTCATCACGCAGAACGTCGACCTTCTGCACCGAAGGGCGGGAAGCCGCGTCGTGCACGAAATTCACGGCTCCCCAGCCGCGCATCGCTGTCCGAGGTGCGGGTTCACGGAGAACTTCGACGCGGTGGCCATCCTCGTTCGCGCGGGGAAGGTTCCCCGTTGCCCGGATTGCGGACTCGCGCTGAAACCCGACATCGTCTTCTTCGGCGAGGCGCTCCCGCGAGAGGCTCTCGACGCGGCCATCGCCGCCGCGCGGCAGTCCGACCTTATGCTCGTTCTGGGGTCGAGTTTGGTCGTCGAGCCCGCCGCCTCGATCCCTCGGCTTGCCCTCGAGTCGGGCGCCGCGATAGTGGTCGTCAATGACGGGGACACGTATCTCGACTCGCGCGCGCGGCTTCGGTTCGACGATCTTGCGTCGGTCGCGAAAGCCCTCGACGGGCTCGTTTTCCCGTGATCTTGCGGGGGATGGTCACTCCCCGTGGACGAGTATCTCCCAAAACGAGAAGCCCCATTCCGTCGCGCGCTCGGTCCCGACGAAGCGCACGAGCTTCGCGCGCGTAGGATCGAACGAGGAAACCTCGACCCCGCCCGCGCCGTCGTCTCGGGTGGCGACGCGTCTCCAGTCAGTCCCGTCGAGCGAGACCTCGATCGCGTACCG
>JAKPSR010000080.1 GCA_029571425.1 Spirochaetota bacterium
CGCGCTTCCCGAGTGGATATTCGGCACCGTCGGCGGCAATACCTCCTGCGTGGAGATAGAGAACGAGTCGGGCGACTGCATTATCCTCGACGCCGGCAGCGGGCTTCGCGAGCTGTCGGCGAACCTTCGCGAGCGTCCCGCACATTCGGCCGGCGGGATGACCTATCATCTTTTCTTCTCGCACTTTCACTGGGACCATGTCCAGGGCTTGCCATTCTTCGCGCAAGCCTTCAACCCGAAGAACCGCGTGCGCTTTTACAGCACCGATCCCGAGCTCGAGACCATCCTGCGCCGCCAAATGGAAAGCCCGTACTTTCCCGTCCCGATGGTCGGGCCCGGCGGCTTCGGGGCGAATCTCGAGTTCGTCCTGCTCGACGCGAGCGACCGCCGCATCCAGCTCGGCTCGAGCGTCGTGTCCTGGCGCGAGGTGAACCATCCCGGCGGATGCGTTGCCTATCGCGTTTCCGACGGCGGGAAGACTTGCGTGTACGCGACCGATACCGAGCTGACCCGCGAGGATTTTCTTCGCACGCCCGAGAACGAGGGGTTCTTCGGCGGGGCTGACGTCGTCATCATGGACGCCCAATACACGATGGAGGAAGCCCTCCAAAAGACGGGATGGGGGCACTCATCCTTTTCGCTGACGGTTGACTTCGCCTCGACCTGGGGGGTGAAGAAGCTCGTGCTCTTTCACCACGAGCCGACCTATACCGACCAGAAGATATTCTCCCTTAAGCAGTCCGCCCACTGGTACCTCGACTATATCGGTTCGACCGGGCTCGAGATCGACATCGCCCGCGAGGGCCAGGACATCCAGCTATGAGCGGGGAACGGGAAGGAGAGGGGTACGTCTTTACCGACGTCGAGGCGCGCAAGCTCGCGCGCCTGCTTCGGACCCACGAAGGAGGGGAGCTCGACGACCTTCTGTCCTTCCTTGAGTCCCGTCTGTATAAATCCATGACTATCGAAGAGGCTGAGGCGTTTTTCCATGAGTAAGCGAAAGTCCCGGAGTCCCCTGAGCGTCATCGCGGTCGCCATCGTCGCGGCCCTTACCGTACTCGTGCTTTTCGCGGACGCGCCCGTCGACCCGTCGGGCGCCGAGCGGCTTTTCTCCGTGCCGAAAGGGGCGTCGACCCGCTGGATCGCCCAGTCCCTGGCCGACGAGAGTCTCGTCCGCTCATCTCTTGCGACCTTCGCCTACGCCCGCGCCCTCGGTAAGACGCTCAAGGCGGGAACCTATCGTCTGTCTCCCGCCCTTCGCGCCCACGAGGTACTCGCCGTTTTGGAAGAAGGGAAACAGGAGGAGGTTCGGGTGACCCTCGCCGAGGGCCTGAGCCTCTCGAAGGTCGCGCGGCGCCTCGAGTCCGCCGGCGTCATTCCCGCGGGAGATTTCGTTCGCGCCGCGTCCGACCCCGTCATCCTCAGGGAGTTCGGCATTCCGGGCAAGACCGCGGAGGGATACCTTTTTCCCGATACCTACTTTTTCCCCTACGGGATCGCCGCGGAGGACGCCGTCAGGATGATGCTGCGCAATTTCTTCGCGCGGGTTCCGGCGATCGAGGGCGCCCCGGCCGACCCGGCCCGTCTTTTTGAGGCCGTGACCCTGGCGAGCGTCGTCGAGCGGGAATATCGCCTCGACGACGAGGCCCCGCTGATCGCGAGCGTGTTCAAAAACCGAATATCGATCGGGATGGGCCTCCAGTCGTGCGCCACCGTCGAGTACATCATCACCGAGATTGAGGGTAAGGAACACCCAACCCGGCTGACCGCGAAGGACTTGGAGATCAAAAGCGACTATAACACCTATCTCTGGGCCGGCCTTCCCCCGGGCCCGATCTCGAACCCCGGGACGGTCGCCCTTCGCGCCGTTTTTACCGCGCCGCGGACGAATTATCTGTACTTCCGGCTCGTGGACCCCGAGACGGGCAAGCATCGGTTTACCCGTTCACTCGAGGAGCACGTTGAGGCGGGCCGGACGTATTACCTAAAGCGGGCGGCCGGCGACTGATGGCCCGAATCAGCCCGGACACGATCGACGCCGTCAACCAGCGCACCGACATCGTCGCCGTGGTCGGGGAATACACCCGGCTCGAGCGCCGCGGCGACGACTGGTGGGGATGCTGTCCCTTTCACAACGAAAAGACTCCCTCGTTTCACGTCATCCCGGACCGGAAGATGTACTATTGCTTCGGCTGCGGCAAGGGCGGGAGCGCCATCTCGTTCGTGATGGAGATGGAAAAGCTCGGCTTCGCGGAGGCGGTTGAAAGCCTCGCGAAGAAGGCCGGGGTTGAGGTGATATGGGAAGGCGCGTCCGGGGCGCCCGATCTCCCGAAGGACACGACCCGAGACGACTTGATCGCCTTATACGAGCGGGTTTCAGGGAGCTTTCACTGGCTTCTGACCCAGTCTCCGCTCGGGGAACGCGCGCGACGCTATCTCGAGGGTCGAAAGGTCGATCCTGCCGTCATCGAGCGGTTTAAACTTGGCTACGCCCCGGCGGATCGTCGTTGGCTTCATGGTTTTTTAATCGGAAAGGGGTACTCAGCCGATTTTCTCGCGAAATCCGGTCTTTTTTCCAAGAAATTTCCCGAAAGCGCGTTTTTTTCAGACAGAATTATCTTCCCAATCTGCAATAGAAAAGGGCAGGTTGTTGCCTTTGGCGGACGTCTTCTTGAGGGTGAGGGGCCAAAATACCTCAACTCCGGGGACTTGCCCCAGTACAAAAAGGGCGAGACCCTCTTCGCGTTTGACCTCGCCCTTTCGGAGATTCGTTCGACGAAGTCCGCCATTCTGTGCGAGGGCTACATGGACGTCATCGCCTGGCATCAGGCCGGCGTTGCGCGGGCCGTCGCCCCCCTCGGGACGGCATTTACCCCGGATCAGGCGAAGCTCGTCCGCTCATTCGCCGAGACAGTGTATTTGTCATTCGACTCGGATTCCGCCGGACAAACGGCTACTTACAAGGCCATCCTCCTTTGTCGCCAGTTTGGCTTCGCCGTCCGGGTAATCGAGATAAAAAACGGCAAGGATCCGGCCGATATTTTACAAAATGAGGGACCGGACGCATTGAAAAAAATCATCGATTATTCTATAATCGACCTGGACTACCTTATAATGGCCGCCGGAACGCGGTTTGACGTGGGGAGCCCAGAGGGAAAAATCCGTGCTGCAAGCTTCGTGTTTCCATACATCGAGGTGCTTGAGTCCGACATACAGAGGGAGTCGACGATAAACAAGGTGGCCGCCGCGTTCGGGATAAGCGAAAAGGCGCTGTTATCCGATTACCATAACCGGAAACAGGCGCGACCGATGCCCCAGGCGACCGACCACGCGGGACAGGCCATTGCCCGGCCCGCGGCCATCAAGCGGACCGCGGAGCTGCGCGCGATGCTCGCCGTCGCGGCGAACGCCTCCTACTTCCCGTTGGTGCGATCTCGTCTCTCTTCCGACGATTTTGAGGACCCTGCCGCGCGCGATTTGTTCATAGTGCTGGAGGAATGTTTTCGCTCGGATTCAACGAGTTATGATAGTCTTCTGTCCCGCTGCCCCGACGACGGCATGCGCGCGCTGATCACGGAGACCGTGGTAAGCGGCGAGTTCTCCGAGAACGCGGAAAAAGTCATAGAAGACAGCATAGTCACGATCCGCAGGAACGTCCTCGAGAAGCGGCGCTCGCGCCTGGTCGCTCGCATAGGCCTCGTGAGGGGCTCGGGGGCGGACGAGACGCGCGCGGTCGCCGACATGATGGCCGAG
>JAKPSR010000093.1 GCA_029571425.1 Spirochaetota bacterium
GTCGGTGAACTTCACCGCGTTGTTCAGGAGATTGATAAGAACCTGCTTTACCCGTATTTCGTCCCCGACGAGGACCGCCGGGACGTCTGGGTCAACGTCCGCCGAGAACGAAAGCTCCTTCTCGGCGACCTTGACCGAGACGAGGTTAATGACGTCGTGCAGGAGCGACTCGAAACGGTACGGCGCCTCGTTGAGCGTCATCCGCTGGGCCTCGATCCGGGAGAAATCGAGAATGTCGTTGATGATCGAGAGAAGCATCGTCGCCGAGGTGCGCACGTGCGAAACGTAGTTCTTTTGCAGCGGGTTGAGCGGCGTTCGCGCGAGGAGCTCGTTCATCCCGATGACCGCGTTCATCGGGGTGCGTAGCTCGTGGCTCATGTTCGCGAGAAAGGCGGCCTTCGCGCGCGCGGCGGACTCCGCCTTGTCGCGCGCCTCGACGAGCTCGGTCGTGTCGGTGGCCACCGCGAGGAACCCGATCGGCTCGCCGTGGTAAAGCAGGGGATCGATCTTGAAGTTGAACCACCGTTCGCCCGCCGGCGTCTTGAGGGGAACCGTGCCCCGAACGGATCTCTCGAGGGACGCGTCCGCTATCCGGGGGTCGTTCGCGAGCTCTTGCCCGTGATACTTGAAAAGGACCTGCCACGGGGCGCCCACAAGCTCTTTCCAGCTCTTGAACCCCAAGCTCTGAACGATCGAGCGCGAGGCGTACTCAACGACGCCGGAAGGGTCAAGGATGGCGATCTGGTCCGACGAAGCCTCGAGCAGGGAATCGAGTACGGCCTTTGGCTTGATCTCCCCGGTCATGTCGAGGACGGTCATGATGTAGCCAAACGTGCCGGCGGACGACTTCACCGTGCGGACGTCGATATAGTCCCAGCGCGGCGCGCCCAGCTTGTCCCCGATGCGGCGGATCTCCTGAATCGTCTCCTCCCCGAGGATCAGCCGTTCGATCAAGCCCTCGACGAAGGTGACGTCGAGAGTCGAGAGGTCGTGGAGACTCAAGCCGACGAGATCCTCCCAGGAGCCGAAGCCGTTCTCGCGGGCGACGGACTCGCTCGCGAGGAGGATGGTCAGGTTTCGGTCGAATACCACAATCCGCCCCGGAACCGAATCTATCAGGGTATTGACGATCTTCTTTTGCGAATACAGGGCGGTCACGTCATTGATGAAAAAAACCTTTCCGACGACGCGCCCTTCGGATTCGGCCACGGATGCCCGGACCCGGAACCATTCATATTGGTCGTTCTTCTGGCGATCGAGGGGGAATTCCTCGTCAACGGCCCGTCCTGCGTCGAGTTCGGCGAGCCAACGCCGCGCCAATAGGGCGAGAACCGGATTGCCGATAACCTCAAGAAGGCCACGCCCCTGACAATCTGCGACCTCGCCGAGATCGAAGTACTGTCGGGCGGCTCTGCTGACTTGGCGGATCGTGTTGTCCGCGCGCAGATAGATAACCAGCTGAGGAGTTGCGTCCATTAGGACGTCCCAAATCGCGACGCTCTCGTCATCCGGAAGCATGCGGTCAGCCATGGCAAACAGTATACACTTTTATACTAGACATATCAAATTCTATACACTTTTCGCCGAAAATCTGGTATGCTGTCCCCCATGATTCGTCGGCGCCCCTTCAAGTTGCAGGATATCATCAAAAGCGAACGTTTGTGTACTTATTTTCAACCAATCGTGAGCTTAAAGACCGGGACGATTTTCGCGTACGAGGCGCTCGTACGCGGTCTTACCGTCGACTCCCCAGACCTCATCGCGCCGCACGATCTCTTTCAGGAGGCGGACCGCATCACTAAGGCCGCGGAGTTCGATCGCCTCTGCCGAAAAAAAGCGCTCGAGAGCTTCAGGCGATTCCATAACGAGTCCTCCGCGATGATGTTCATGAACATCAATACCTCGGCCATTGGCCATCGGGGCGACGAGAAACCCCATATCAGCACGATCACCCATCAAATGGGCTTTGACCCCAAAAACATCGGACTCGAGCTCGTCGAGTCGCGCTCCCAATCCTCCGATGACCTGATAGAGTTCGTGAACCGCTACCGCGACTCCGGCTTCCTGATCGTCGTCGACGACTTCGGGTGCGAACAATCGAACATCGACCGGCTCATACAGATTCACCCGGACATCATCAAGATCGACCGATGCCTGATCTCCGGCATCGAGTCGGACCCCTACCGCCAATCAATACTCAAGTCGATCCATTCCCTCGCCGAGATGACCGGGTCCCTTTGCCTCGCCGAGGGGGTCGAGACGATCGACGAGATCCGCGCCTGCCACGAGCTCGGCATCGACCTCTATCAGGGATTCGCCATCGCCTATCCCTCGCCGGACCTTCCCACCCTCGAACGCGAGACGGAGGAGCGGATCAAGGTCGTCCAAGAGGAGGTGCGCGAGCTCTCGCTTGGCAACCTGCGAAAGCGGCGGCGGCTCACCGGGGACATCAACGTCCTCGCCGATTGGCTGATCAGGCAAATCGTCCCGGAGAACCTCGGCGCCATGACCCAGGTCTTCGAGGAATTCATCGCCATGAACAGCGAGATCGAGTGCATCTACCTCCTCGATGGAGAGGGACGCCAGGTTACGGAAACGATCTCCTCTCCCCTTCTCTCATTTCAGACGAGGCCTAGCATCTTCAAGCCGGCGCGATCCGGCGCCGACCATTCCTTTAAGCCCTATTTTACGTGCTTTGAGGCGCTTGGCATCCACCGCTATCTGACCGACGTCTATCTTTCTCTCGCCTCGGGGAATTTATGCCGAACTTTTTCGGTGCAGCTCGCCCCGGACAGGGAAACCGGGTTTATTCTCTGTATGGACTTTCTGGAGGAATCAATCCGCACACCGGCGGCCAGACCGTAGAAAACAGTAGAATCTGTCAAAAAAACGTAAGATTTTCTCCTCAAGCCCTTGCCAAAACCGACCGAATACTGTAGTATCAACATGTGACTGACTTACTTGTGGTGCCCGGTAAAAGGCCGGTCGTTTTCTCCTCCTTTCGACCGGTCTTTTTTATATAACCCGTACATTCGCCTGAGCAATTGAAGAAAAGCACGTTTCCGTATACTGTGTTTTCATGCATTCCGCCCAATTCACCCTAACCGTCTCCTGCGCGGACCAACCCGGCTTGATCGCCGCCATAACCGGGTGCATCGCCGATGGAAACGGTAACATCCTGAACCTCGCCCAGCACACCGCCACCGACATTGGCATGTTCTTCTGCCGCATCGCCTTCGCCTCGCGCGAGGGCTTTACCGAGGAAGGATTCTCCGCCTCGTTCGCCAAGATCGCCGAGCGCTTTCAAATGGAGTGGGGCCTTTTCGCCGACGCCAAGAAAAAGCGCGTCGCCGTCCTCGTCTCGAAGACGAGCCACTGCCTGTACGAAATCCTGCTCAAGCACGCGGACGGGGAACTCGACTGCGAAATCCCGGTCATCGTCTCGAACCACCCGGACCTCGCGCACATCGCGACGTCCTTCCACATTCCCTTTTTCCAAGTCGACCCGGCCAAGGGCAAGGATGCCTACGAGCGCGACCTCGAGGAGATCCTCGAGCGGTACGGGACCGAGCTCATCGTTCTCGCGCGGTACATGCAGGTGATGAGCCCCGCATTTTGCCGACGTTGGGACGGGAAGATCATCAACATCCATCATGGGTTTCTTCCGGCCTTCAAGGGCGCGAAGCCCTACCATCAGGCGTGGCAGAAGGGCGTGAAGATCATCGGCGCGACGGGACACTTCGCGACCGAGGACCTGGACCAAGGCCCAATCATCTTCCAGGACGTGATCAGGGTTTCTGACACGCGCTCGGTCGAGGAATTCATCAGGATGGGGAAAGACGTGGAAAGGCGCGTGCTCGTCGAGGCCGTGCGCCGCTACCTGGCGCACAGCATCTTCATGTACAGCGGCCGCACCTTCGTGATCGAGTGACGCGACGACGCGGGCAGCCCCGCTCGAGTCGGCCTAAATGACGCGGTCTAGGGCCGCGACGATCGCGGAGTCGTAAAGCCCGGGCTTTTTCTCGAGCTCGGCCACCGCCGATTCCTTGTCGAATATCTCACGATAGCTTCGCTTCGACACGAGGGCCACGAAGGACTCGACGACCCTAATCAACCTGCCGATGTACGGTATGCGCTCGCCTTGAAGCCCCTCGGGGTATCCCGAGCCGTCCATGTTCTCGTGGTGGGTCAACACCCCGTCGGCGAAGATATTGGTATAGCGCTCCGGCACGAACGAAAGCTGGGCAAGCCCCTGCTTCACGTGGTTGCGTATCTCGTACTTCTGCGCCTCGGTCAGGTTCTCGGCAGAGAGGAGGGCCCGGTCGATCTCGAGAAAGCCGATGTCGTAAACCATGGCGACCGAGAAATAGAGCATGGCGTCGTACTGCGCGACGCCCATCTCGAGGGCGATCTTGTATACCATCTCGGACACGTTCTTCGAGTTGTTCTTTCGTCCCGTCGCGAGGTCGATTTGCGCGCCGAGCTCCCGGCATTTGCGCGCGAGCTCGTCGAGCTCCTTTTTCTCCGACTCGGTCGTAGGGGGCGGCGGAAGCCCCGTCGCCGCCTGCGCGCTGCCGATCATCCGCATCTCGCCGTCGACCCCATAAATAGGAGGAAGGGCAGCGAGCGCGTCCTGCGGCAGGCGAGAGAGCTGGGAGACGGCTCGCAGCGTCTCGACGAATTTATCGTTCTGGTTCTTGGCGTTCTTCAGGTTAAGCACGGTATTGACGACGACCACGACGAACACGATGAAGCACACGCCGGCGAGGACGAAGAGGCTGAGCACCACGAAGCGGTTGGTCGATCCAGTCGCCTCGAATGCCTCGCGGTACGCGCTTTGCTGGGTCTCGAGGAGCTCCTTGCGGCGCTCGTCGTTCGACCGTTGGTTTTGCTCGACCGCGTCCTTCTTGGCGTTCTCGAGCGCGAGCTGGAGCTCGAGGGTGCTGCGGAGGACGGGATTCGAGTCGCCGCCCGAGGAGACTGCCCTCGTCGGATCGCCGCCCCAAGCGGCGTCCTGCGCCTCGAAGGTGTTGATGATCTTAACGAGGCGGTTGACGCGCTCGGAGGACAGGTAAGGAAACTCGATGAGCTTTTCCTTGACGGCGCGAAACGCGTTTCCGTCCCGCGAGTCCTTGATCTGGCTCAGGTATCCGTAGTAAATCGTCTCCGCGATCACCTCGACGTTCTCTGGCAGCGATTCCTGCTTGTACGAGCCGAGCACCGTGTTAATGTAGGAGAACGCCTTCGCGTAGTTCCCGGCCGTGTACTGATCGTTCGCCGCGTTGAGGTAGCGGGTCATCAGCTCCTCGTCGACCGCGAAGGCGGGGATAGCGACCCCGGCGAGACAGATGGCGACGGACGCGACGATTAGGGCAATTCGTGACTTTTTACTCATGGTCTCCAACTCCAATCGAGATAGCGAGCCTCGCGTCGTTCACGAGACCCTCGCTTCTCAGCAGTATAGTGTCGTATATCCCAACGCTCAGGTGCACGTTAAATTCCTGCATCTCGGCGAGCACGAAGCTCGCCAGGATATTCCCGCCCATGGCGAACGCCATGCCCTGCTCCATCAGGTGGCCGGGGTAGTAGTCGACGGCGAACTGAAACCACCCGCCCCTCCCGATCGGCACGTCCCTGACCCCGAGGCCGAGTATCGGGGATAGGAACAGCAACTCCTCGATCCCTATTTCCTCGGTTCCCTGACGCAACGCGATGCCCCCATAGCCGCCCCGAAGCACGAGATGCCTGCTCAGGCCATTGTTGGCGACCGA
>JAKPSR010000134.1 GCA_029571425.1 Spirochaetota bacterium
TCCAGCCGGGAAGCACGTTCAAGCCGCTCTACTACTCGGCGGCGATCGACACGCGCAAATACACGGCGGCCTCCGTCATCAACGACACCCCGGTCGTCTTCTACAACGAGGACGGGGTGCCCTACACCCCGCTCAATTTCAAGGGCGAGTGGCAGGGTACCGTGCTCCTCTGGAAGGCGCTCGCGAACTCGATGAACGTCCCATCGGTGCGCATCCTCGACGGGATCGGCTTCGACGCCGCGATCGGGCGGGCCGCGAGCCTACTCGGCTTCCGCGACAAGGACCAGATCGACCGCACGTTCCCGCGCGTGTACTCCCTCGGGCTCGGCGTCATCAGCGTCTCGCCGATCCAGATGGCCCGCGCGTACGCGACCTTCGCGAACCAGGGCCGCGAGGTCACCCCGATCGCGATCCGGTCGGTCGAGGACCGGAACGGCAAGACCATCCTCGACCCGGAGAAGGACCTTCGCCTCGAGCAGAAGAGGAAGGGAAGCGCGATCCAAATCCTCACCCCGCAGAACGCCTACATCATGACCGAGCTCCTGCGGAACACGATCAGCGCGGGAACCCTTGGCTATGCATCCGATAACGAGCAGAAATTCACCTACAAGGATAAGTCGGGAAAGAAATTCGTCCTTCCCGCCGCGGGCAAGACGGGAACGACCCAAAACTGGGCCGACGCCTGGACGGTGGGGTTCACCCCCTACTACACGACGGCGGTGTGGTTCGGCTTCGACCGGCGCGGCCTTTCCCTCGGCCTCGACAACACCGGCGCGACGCTCGCGGGACCGGCGTGGGGCGATTACATGGGCAGGATACACCAAGACCTGCCGTACCGCGACTTCGTCAAACCCCAGACCGGGTTGGTCACGGCGACGGTCTGCGCGAAGTCGGGCCTCCTGCCGACGGACGCCTGCAACGACGGAACGGTAACCCTTATCTTCCTCGAGGGCACGCAGCCCACCGGTTACTGCGATTATCACGAGTCCGCCGGCGTCGTGAAGCGAATCGGGGTGGAGCGGCTTCAAAACCAGGGCCTAACGACGGGAGAGGCCCCGCCTTCGGTCGATTCCGGCAGCCTCTTAATCGACCCCACCCTATTCGACGACCCGGAACCGACCGTGCCGCGAGAGAGTTTCGGGGATACAGGCGATGGCGCCGAAACCGAGCCCGCGACCCCGGCCCCGCCGGAGGGCCAGTCCACGGGCGAGTCCGACGGTTCGTACAACCCGTTGCTTGAATAGGCGCCGCGAATTCACTATCGTTAGGAGAGGAGGTACAAGCCGTGCAAATCGCCCTCGACGACATTAAGGTAAGACGCCGCGTGCGCCAGTCGACGCCCGAGATCGAGGCGCTGATGGACAGCATCAGGCGCTATGGCCTCCTCAATCCCATCACGGTCAATTCCAAATATGTCCTGATCGCGGGTCATCGCCGCCTTGAGGCCGCGCGACGCCTCGGGTGGAGGACGATCAACGCGATCGTCGTCGAAACCACTGACAAGATCAGCGAGCTCGAGATCGAGATCGAGGAGAACACCCAACGATCCGACTTCACCGATCAGGAGCTGATGGCGGCCTACGCCCGCCTCGAGCGGATGCGAAACCCGAACATCCTCGTCAGGATATGGAGGGCGATCGTCGGCTTCTTCAAGGGACTGTTCGGCAGGAGCGGTACGCCGCGCTAGGCACGAAGAGCCACGCCGCGGTAAACGTCCCGCGCCATGTGCGTGATTTTTCCCGCGCGCAAAAAAAGCCGGCCCATACGGCCGGCTTTCGTTTTTTATCCCGCGTTTACCCCGCGACGACGCGGACGAATTTTTTCTTTCCGGCGCGGAGGACGATCTCTCCCGAGGCGTCGAGATCGGCAACGCCGACGACGGCCTTAACGTCGCCGACCTGACGGTCACCGATCGCCGCGCCACCCTGCTCGACGAGCCGCCGAGCCTCGCTCTTCGTGGCGGCGAGCCCCGCCTCGAAGAATAGGTCGAGGACGCCGATCCCCGCCTCGAGCCTCGCGCGCTCGATCGACACGGTCGGCATGGAGGAACGGTCGCCACCGCCGCCGAACGCGGCGCGCGCGCCCGCGAGCGCCTTGTCGGCCTCGTCCTTCCCGTGGATCAGGGCGGTGACCTCCCAGGCCAGCCGCTCCTTCGCCTTGTTCACGTCGCCGCCCGCGAGGGCGTCGACCTCGGCGACCGGGAGGAAGGTGAAGAGAAGCATGAACTTGCGGACGTCCGCGTCGCTGACGTTCCGCCAGTACTGGAAGAAATCGTAAGGGGTCGTGACCGCGGGATCGAGGAAGAGCGCGCCCTTCTCGGTCTTGCCCATCTTCTTCCCGTCCGATGTGGTGACGAGTGGGAAGGTCAGCCCGTAAGCCTCGCGGCCGGCGACGCGCCTGATCAGCTCGATCCCGGCGACGATGTTCCCCCACTGGTCGTCCCCGCCGATCTGCAGGGCGGCTCCGTGCCGCTCGTTCAGCTTCAGGAAGTCGTAGCTCTGGAGAAGCTGGTAGTTAAACTCGACGAAGCTCAGCCCCGTCTCCATGCGCTTTCTGTACGCCTCGAAGGTAAGCATGCGGTTAACGGAGAAGTGCGAGCCTATGTCGCGAAGGAAGTCGATGTAGTTGAGGTCCGCGAGCCAGTCCTTGTTGTTCTCGCTAAGGGCCGTCTTCCCGTCAAAGCCGATGAAGCGGTCGAGCTGGGAGCGGATCGAGGCGGCGTTCGCGTCGATCTGGTCATAGGCGATCATCTTGCGCATCTCGGTCTTTCCCGAGGGGTCGCCGATGCGGGCGGTACCGCCCCCGACCAAGGCTATCCCGCGGTGCCCCGCGTCGCGGAGGTGCCGGAGGGCGAAGGCGGGAAGCATGTGCCCGATGTGGAGACTCGGCCCCGTGGGGTCGAAGCCGACGTAGAAGGTCACGGGGCCTTGGTCCATCAGCCGCGAGAGAGCCTCGACGTCGGTGCACTGCTGGAAAAAACCGCGCTCCTTAAGCGTTTCAAGTGCCTTGTTCATGCGAAAGACTCTACCTAATTTTCGATTTCTTGTATACACTGGTCAAGTAGGAAAAATCTGTAGGAGGAACGTCCCATGACGCAGGGTTTCTTCCGGGTCGCCGCGGCGACCCCCGCGTGCTCCGTCGCCGACTGCCGCTCGAACGCGGCCTCCATCGTCTCCCTCGCGCACGAGGCCGCCAAGGCCGGGGTAGCGCTCGCCGTGTTCCCGGAGCTTTCGGTCACCGGTTATACCTGCGGCGACCTCTTCGCCCAGGAGATCCTCGCGCGCTCCGCCCGCGAGGCGGTGCTCTCCATAGCGGAAGAGACCCGATCTCTCGCGATCACCCTCGTCGTCGGCTTCCCATTCTCATGGCGGAACCGCCGCTACAACTGCGCCGCCGTCGTCTCGGGCGGGGCCGTGCGCGGCATCGTCCCGAAAACGCACATACCGAACTACGGGGAGTTCTACGAGCTTCGCCATTTCGCCCCCGCTCCCGTCGGGATCGAGGATATCCCCGCGCGCGCCTTCGCCTCGTATCCCGTTCCCTTCGGGACCGACCTCGTCTTCGCGGACGAGAAGACGCCTGAGCTTGCCTTCGCCTGCGAGATATGCGAGGACCTGTGGGTCCCGACACCGCCCTCGTCGCGCCACGCGGCGGCCGGCGCGCTCGTAATCGCGAACCTTTCCGCGAGCGACGAGCTCGTCGGGAAGGCGGCGTACCGCCGCTCGCTGGTCGCGGGCCAATCGGCGCGCGCGATCGCGGCGTACGTCTACGCGGACGCGGGCCCCGGCGAGTCGACGACCGACCTCGTGTTCTCCGGCCACGACCTCGTCGGCGAGTACGGGACCATCCTCGCCGAAAGTCCCCTCTTCTCGCCCGGGCTCACCGTCGCCGACGTCGACGTCTCGCGGCTCCTTCAGGAGCGGCGGCGGATGAACACCTTCCCCGCGGGCGCGGAAGGCGCGCGGACGCACCGCGTCGTGTCCTTCCCGCTCGACAGGTCCGCCGAGCCCTCCTCTCCCGACCGCCTCGCGCGCGCGATCGATCCCCTTCCCTTCGTCCCCTCGGGATCTGACGAACTCGGCAGGCGCTGCGAGGAGGTCTTCTCGATCCAGGCGGCCGGACTCGCGAAACGTCTCGCGCACGTCGGCTCCCGGTCCGTCGTTCTCGGCGTGTCCGGCGGTCTCGACTCCACCCTCGCCCTACTTGTCGCGGCCCGCGCCTTCGATTCCCTCGGCATCGATCGCTCCGGCATCCTGGCGATCACGATGCCCGGTTTTGGCACCACCCAGCGCACGAAAGGGAACGCCCTCAAGCTCCCGCGCCTCCTCGGCGCGACGGTCGAGGAGATCCGCATCCACAAGTCAGTTCGTCAGCATTTCTCCGACATCGGCCACAACCCCGAGCTCCTCGACATCACCTACGAGAACGCGCAGGCGCGCGAGCGCACGCAGATACTGATGGACCGGGCGAATCAGGCGCGCGCCATCGTCGTCGGCACCGGAGACCTTTCCGAGCTTGCCCTCGGCTGGGCGACCTACAACGGGGACCACATGTCGATGTACGCGGTGAACACGTCGGTACCGAAAACGCTCGTGCGCCACCTCGTCTCGTACTGCGCGAATAGCCCGGAGGCTTTCGTCGCGGACGAGGCCGAGCGGCGGCAATTCTCCTCCGTGCTTTCGTCGATCCTGGACACGCCGGTAAGCCCGGAGCTTCTGCCGTGCGAGGATGGGAAGATATCCCAGCGCACGGAGCACATCGTCGGGCCCTATGAGCTGCACGACTTCTTCCTGTATTACACGGTCAGATGGGGGTTCTCGCCGGCGCGCGTGTTTTTCCTCGCGCAGCGTGCCTTCACGCCGCGCGCTTTCGCGCCGAACGATCCCGAGTCGGGCGACCTTAGGTCGGGCGACCTCAGGTCGCGGGCCCAATACGGCAAAGACGAGATATTGAAATGGATGAAGGTGTTCTACCCGCGGTTCTTCGCCCAGCAGTTCAAGCGATCCTGCCTCCCAGACGGGCCCAAGGTCGGAAGCGTGACCTTGTCGCCCCGCGGGGACTGGCGCATGCCGAGCGACGCGTCCGCCGCGCTCTGGCTCGCCGAGCTCGCTTCGCTCTCTTAGTCGTCTCGATCCGCGTCAGCGGCGATCGCGATCGCCGCGCCTAAACCCTACGCCAAATCGACGGCGTCCGCGCGACGCCGGTTCCTCGGTTTTCCGCGCGGGCAGGGCCGTGGTGGACGATTCCCGCTTCGCGCGTTCCCGATCATACTCCGCCGCGAAAGCTCGGTAGTCGGCAAGATGGGCGGGCAAGGTCTCGTAGGGCTTTAGCCCATACGGACAGCGACGCTCGCACGAGCCGCACCGGGTGCAATTCCCGATTCGCTCCATTAGATCACGCCACTCACCCGTGAGCCATTGGTCGCTCGGCGACCGGCGAAGGAGCTGGCTCATGCGGTTCGCGTTATGGATCGGTATCTGCGCCGGGCACGGAAGGCAGTACCCGCAACCTCGGCAAAAACTCCCGGCGAGCTCGCGCCGGTCCGTCTCGATCGCGGCAAGCACATCGGCGTCGAGCTCGCGCGGTTTCCTCTCGAGGGCGACGAACTCGCGAAGCTCCGAGCGGCGCTGAATCCCCCAAATGGGCACGACGTGCTCGAATTGCCGCATCCAGGCGTGGGCCGCCGCGGCGTTGGTGATGAGCCCGCCGGCGAGTGGCTTCATCGCGATGAAGCCGACCGCCTTCTCCTCGGCGAAGGACACAAGAAGCCGATCCGACTCGTCGGCGAGGTACGAGAAAGGATACTGAAGCGTTTGATAGAGCCCGGAAACGACGGCGGTCTCCGCGAGGCGGCGCGCGTGGTTGGTTATGCCGAAGGCGCGGATCTTCCCCGCCTCGCGCGCCTTGACGAGCTCGTCGTATATCCCATCGGGCCCGCCGGGCGCCGGCACGAACGAGGGATTGTGTAGTTGATAGAGGTCGACGTAGTCCGTGCGCAGGGTTCTGAGACTCGTCTCAAGATCGCGGACGAGTTCCTCGCCCGTGCGTGCGGCGGACTTCGTCGCGACGAAAACGTCGTGCCTAATCCCCTCGAGCGCGAGCGCGAGCTTATCCTCGCTGTCGGAATAGGACCGCGCGGTATCGTAAAAATTGATTCCCGCGTCGTACGCCGCCCGGATAAGGGCTACGGCCTCGCGCGTGTCCGTCACTCGCTGGATCGGGAGGGCGCCGAAGGCGACGCGAGAGACCATGAAGCCGGTTTCGCCGAGGCGAACGTACTCCACCCTACCGTCCCTTGCGCCCTAGTATCTGCTCGTAGAGGTCGTAGCCGACGACTTCCTGGAACCGGTCAGCGATGTCGGGGACCGCGAAAAGCTTCTCGACGAAAAGCCCGGCCGCGCCGATGGACACCGATTGCTTGCCGTACTTGGAGAACTCGATGACGAAGGTGCGGTCAAGGTCGTATATCCAGTTCCCGACGATCGCCTGCTCCATGCATTCCTTGAGGTTCTCCGGGTATTGGGCGAGGTCGCCGGCGAAGACGATCTTGGTGAAATCGACGCAGTTGACGAGGAAGGCGAGATTCTCGGTGAGCTCGCGATAGACTCGGCGAAGCAGGGGCCGGTTCTCGGGCAGCGTCGAGAGTTCCTCGTACGGTATCTTGAACTGCCTCGGCGCCTTACCGGCGAGGACGCTGCGGAACTCGCCGGCGGTGAAATGGTCTCCGTGCAGGACGCGGTTCCGCACCACGAGCCCGAGCCCTATCGCGAGCCCGGTGCCCTTGTCGGTGCCTCGGTGAAGGTCGCGGAATTCCCCGAGGACGGAGATGAAGTTGCGCTCGCGCCCCTCGCGCTGGAAGGCGATCTCGGCCCAGCAGCAGCAGTTCGCGTCGTTCTCTATGAAGACCGGCACGTCGCAGCCGAGCTCGACCTCCTCTCGGAGGCACGCGGGCTCGAGTATCTTAAACGGGTTGGATCGGATGACCGTGCCGGTGTAGGGATCGACGATCCCGGGAATGCCGACGCCGACCCCAAGCAGGAAGAGTCCGCTTGCGTCTATGAAACGCCGCGCCTCGTCGACGATCGAGAGGATGATACCCCCGAGCCCGTCGCGCCGTCCGTGGCTGACGCCCTCGAACGAGTGTATCACGTCGCCCGCGATGGTGGTGACCACCACGGAGTGGCGCGAGTCCTGGAGCTCGATCCCGACTACCACCCCGATATCCTGGTTGATCTCGAGGTTGATCTGCCGGCGCCCGACCCCGCTCTGCTCCGTGTTCTTCCCCGTCGTGACGACGAGCCCGCGGTCCATGATGACCTGCATGATCTTCGTCACGGTGGAGCGGTCGAGGTCGAGCATCTCGGCGACCTTGATCCGGCTGATGCTGGGGTTCAGCCAGATCGTCCGGAGGATGCGGGAGGTATTTATGCTGTGAAGCCTATTGCTGTCCGCCATCCCGCGACCGGCGCTACGAGCGCTTGTACGCCTTGATCTCGGCGCGGATTCGGGATCCGAGCTCGGCGCGGGGCACGCGCACCTGCTCCATCGAGTCGCGGAAGCGGAGGGTCACGGTCCCGTCTTCCTTCGACTGGTAGTCGACGGTGACGCAGAAGGGGGTCCCGACCTCGTCCTGGCGGCGGTAGCGCTTGCCGATCGCGCCGGCCTGGTCGTAGTCGGTCATGAACTCCTCTTTCAGCTCGCCCTGGATATCCTTGGCAAGCTCGGCGAGCCCGTCCTTCTTCATCAGCGGCAGGACGGCCACCGTGACAGGGGCGATCGTCGGGTGGAAATGGAGCACGGTTCGCCAGTCGTCCTCGTTCCCCTTGTCCGCGACCTTCTCTTCCTCGTACGCGTCGCAGAGGAACATCAGCACGTTGCGGGTAAGGCCCGCGCTCGTCTCGATGATATACGGGATGTAGCGCTCGTTGCCGTTGTCCTGATCGATGTACTGAAGGTCCTTCCCCGAGTACTTGGTGTGCTGGGTAAGGTCGAAGTCGGTGCGGTTATGGATGCCCTCGAGCTCCTGGAAGCCCATCGGGAACTCGTACTCGATGTCGTAGGCGTCCTTCGCGTAGTGCGCGAGCTTCTCGTGGTGGTGCCAGCGGAGCTTCTCGGCCCTGATCCCGTACTTCGGGTAGTACGACATCCGCTGCTCGCGCCAGTACTCGAAGTATTTCTCGTCGTCGCCCGGCTTCACGAAGAACTGCATCTCCATCTGCTCGAACTCGCAGGTGCGGAAGATGAAGTTCTTGGTGACGATTTCGTTGCGGAAGGCCTTGCCGACCTGCGCGATCCCGAAGGGAACCTTGAGGCGGTTCGACTGGGCGATGTTCTTGTAGTTGACGTAGATGCCCTGCGCGGTCTCGGGCCGGAGGTAGATGATCGAGGAGGAATCCTCGGCGGGGCCGATCGAGGTCTTGAACATCAGATTGAAGGAGCGGGGCTCGGTGAGGGGGCCACCGCACTTCGGGCACTTGCGGGCCTCGACGTTTTCCTTCGATATCTGGGTGTCGTCGTCGGCGCGGTAGCGGCTCTTGCAGTCCTTGCAGTCGACGAGGGGGTCGGAGAAGTTCGCGACGTGGCCGGATGCCTCCCACACGCGGGGGTGCATCAGGATGGCGGCGTCGAGGCCGACGATGCTGTCGTGAAGCTGGGTCATCTCCCGCCACCACGCCTTTTGGATATTGTTCTTCAGCTCGATGCCGAGGGGGCCGTAGTCCCAGGCGCCGTTTTGGCCGCCGTAGATCTCGGAGGACTGAAACACGAAGCCGCGCCGCTTACAGAGGCTGACGATCTTCTCCATGGTCGTTGAACGATCTTCCATACTAGTAGATGCTCCTTCGCCCCCGCTGGCGGCAATGGGTTCGCGGGCCGTTTAGGGTCCGCGCGCCCAGAGGGATCGGGTCGTGCCCGAAAACCCGGGGGACATTGTTTATAGAAGAAAATAATACCATACCTGGGGCGTGAATGTACAGAAGGTTTATTTATGGAAGAAATAGGGCACCGACCCGAAATTGCGTCTCGCGTCGGCGCCCGACAGGCGCTACTTCGCTTTCTTAATCGGTACCCATACCTCGCAGCCGGTCGCCTCGCCAGCCTCGCCTTTGTAGACCTCGAAGTCCGGGCTTCCCGAGTGCTCGTATCCCGAGGACGGGAACCACTCGGTGTAGATCGAGTTCCAGCAGGCCGCGATCGAGTCGGGTATCTGACCAACGGCCTCGAAGACGGCGTAGGTCGCCTTCGGTACCGTGATGGTCGCGCAGGCGGCGGGAAGCCCCACTGAGCCCGACGCGGGGGTCTCGATCGCGATGGCGTACGAGAAGTACTCGTCCGAGGGTTTGTAATCGTAGCATACCCCCAGCATCCCCATCTCGCCCGCGCGCTCGGCGAGGGCCCCAACCGCTCCCTCGGCCGCGTTCCGTTCCCAAAACTTCGAGATTACCGCATGCTCCCGGTTTTCCTCGTGGGTGGTCCGGAGCGTGAGCCCGGTTACGGTGAACGCGGGCTTTTCGACGATTCGATACTTCATGCTCTTGTCTCCTCCGAGGATGACCGCGACGCGCGCCGGAGGCCAGGTCTCGAGAGGCGAACCGGCGAGCCGGGCCTCTGAGGGGGTCATGCCGAAGCAGCGCCTAAAGGCCTTCGCGAAGGACTCTGGGGAATCGTATCCGTAGCGTAAGGCCACGTCGATCACCTTCGCCTCACCGGCCGCGAGCTCAAGGGCCGCGCGGCTCAGGCGACGTCGGCGGACGTAGTCGCCGGGACTGATCCCGAAAACCACCGCGAACATCCGGCAAAAATGGAAAAGCGAACAGTTGGCCAGTTCCGCCGCCTTCTCCATGCGTACCGTCCGTTCAAGGTTCTCTTCGAGATAGTCGATCGCTTGCGTCAGTCGTACGCTCCAGTCCATGGCGTCTCCTTTCGTTCATCCTCGACTTAAATCTACTCGATTAAGGGTATGCGTTCCTGTCCTTTTTTGCCGAGACGAGACAGGGATGGAGATGTCGTGATTATAGTACATGATGCGAGAAATCACCCGAAAATCACCCGTTTGAAGGATTGTGAGAACCATCGTCATCTTCTTACAATCCAGCTAGCTTTACCTAAGAGGTTGATATGTCGCCAACCGATGAAACAGCCCTTGTTCGCCTCATCGAAGACTCAATGCTCCCCGGGCAGGACGGGATAAAAATTCGCGCTTTTCTTGCGTTCAATAGATCCAATCCCCTCGCGACAACGGAGAACATTCAAAATCTCCAATCAAAGGAATTGATTCGACTCCACGAAGACATGATATATCCCGTGGAGTCGATCGCCGACGCCTAGAAGGCGTAACTCAGCGAAATCCCCAAATAATCGTTTTCACCATACTGGCCAAGATCGCCTTCGTCGTCGCCGCCAAAGAAACCGGCGAAGACCTCCAACTCGGCGTCTCCGATTGCCCAGACGACCGAGGGCATCGCGAGCCAATCGCGATCCTCGATGCCCCAAAGCGCGGCGCATGAGAGCTCGAGGGTATCGCGGAGGAATTTCTTCGTCAGCTTCACCGTGACCGTCGTATGCGTCGGGTCGGTAAAGGCCTCGGTATCGCCGAGGAAATCCTCTACTCCGTCATTCATCAGGCGAACGGAGCCCGCCGCTTGGGCGTTTAGGTTGACGCCGAGAACGACGTCGCGGTCAAAACCGATCGACCACAGAACGGCCGGGTTATACACCTCGCCGTCGTCGCCATCGAGATCCTCGGTCAGGTTAACGGCCGCCTCCGCGCGGAGGTTGAATCCCGCGACGACCCGGGCGGCGTCCGCGCCGATCTGATGGTATCGGTTATACGCGATGTGGATCGCCTCGGGATGGAGGTCGTTCGCCGCGTCGTAGAGAGCGGCTGCGTCAACCGATATCGCCGGGGTCGGGAGTTTCCCGTAGAGGTACTGAAAGCCGAGGTCGGTCGAGCCGACGGTCGTCGTCACGCGGAGGGCCGCGAGCGAGTGCCTAAGTCCGCCGTCGTCGGGAACGAGACCCTCGGTATCGAGGGCTTGGAGCTGGCTCAAAACGCGGGCGGCCTCGGTTGGTTGCCCGGCACCAATCAGAGCGGCGGCGCGGGCGGAGGCCACCGCGGCAAGCCCGCCCTGAACTCTATCGAGGCGACTCGGCTTCCACCTGCCGTCGTAGGCGATGTCGTGCCCCTCGAAGCCGGGGATGAAGACGGCCTCGGCCTTGGTGAAGGAACCGAGGGCGTACGAGAGGTGGAGCATCGGCTGCGGGATCTTCCGGTCAAGGGCATCGGTTACCGTGAGGTCGGTGAGGTCGAGGGGATTGATGGCGTCGAGCGGCCCCTGGCTATCGGCCTTTCCCCACGTAAGTTTCCTGAGGCCGCACTCGACGTCGAGCTTGCCGAGGAAGACGCGGACGTATGCCTCGCCCAGGCTCACCGGGCTTTCGCCGTCGGTGGCAGGCGCGAGGTCAAGGCCGATGAAAGCCTCCGCGCGCGATCCCGAGGCGGACGCCTCGAGCGAACCCGAGAAGAGGTCGCCGAGGCGAATCTCGCCCACCTCGTCGGAACCGTCCATCTCGTC